>CAMBBY010000305.1 GCA_945863825.1 uncultured Prevotella sp.
ATTCGCCTTAGTCTCGTGGGCTCGGAGATGTGTATAAGAGACAGGTTTTGGGGCACAAGCGTCAGGGCGTCAATATCTCGGCCTTTCACAATGGCATCCAGCGGTCCGTATCTTCTTACTCTTTCAAGGTTGCGACCGCATAGACTGGCACCATGAAGGAAGATGATCACTGGCGTTTGCTCCTGAGTATAGAAATAATCCACTGGTGTATAAACCCAGAAGTTATAGCCTCCAGGTATCTCATTCTTTACTGCCCTAAGAAAATCGTATGCAGATATCTTTAAGACGGAAAGCAATAATATAGCCAAACAAAATATCTTTTTCATGTTGGCGAAATTACAATAAAAAATGCAGAAAACCAAGATTTGTCTTGGATTTCCTGCATTATTTCATATACTTTGCAACAAGTTAATATGCTTTCACAAACTATGGGGTTTGTTTCTCAGCCTGTTGGGGTCAGACATGATATTTGTACTTCTTGGTGGCCCGCTGTGGTACGGAATGGTCAAAATTAGGTGATAAACCATTTCCTGTAGAAACTCCTCCTCTTGTAGCCCCACAATAGCTTGACCATCGCTGCATGATTTTGGAAACGTAATTGACAGTCTCGCTTCCACGCATATAGCCACATTTGATGATTGGCAATTTATAATAGGCGGGATCCCTGAGCTTGAGTACTGATTCTGCTACATCATCCCAGCGATGCGGATTCTTGCCGTGTTGCCGTGTCAGTGCCATTGCGTCCCGGATATGCCATGGTCCTGCATTATAGGCTGCAAGTCGGAATTTCAGTCGCTCGAATGGGTCGCCTATATCCTGGAACATACGCTCGAATTTCGCCATGCACGTAGCCGAAGCTGAGATGTTGATTTCCGGATTGGTGAGTGAGGAAACGGGGATGCCTAATTCCTTGGCAGTACCTGGCATAATGGCCATCAGTCCGCAATAGCCTGCCCATGATTTTGCATAGGTATCAAAACCTGACTCCGTATAGCATTGGGCTGCCATCAGTCGCCAGTCGATTCGTGCCATAGGGGCATACTTCTTAAACAAATGGTCGTATTTGCTGATGACGCCTCCTGCTGCATTGATCATAGGAGCATAGACTTTGTGGATGATAAGTCCCTCTGAAAGTATCTTCTTTTCCTCCTTTTGGACGTTTGCCAAGATATGGGGCGTAAACCAATGGTTTAATGCTTCTTCCAGTGATTTGTTTCCCTTGTTGACTGCCCATTGGACAGAGGCGGTCGTCTGATCAGAATCTTTCTCTTTCGATGTCTGGTAGGCGCCGCAATAGGCAATATCGCTGCGTTTGCCTTTCTTAAGCGGATAAGCGATTAAATCACCTTTGCCCTTTTTCAGTTTGTTGATCATATCCAGGGTATCCTTGCAGAGTTCTACTCTTACCGAAACGCCTATGGAACTGGCAAATTTCTCACAGAGCAAGTAATCCTTACCTAAGCCCACTCCCTTATAATCATAATAGGTAGAAGGGCCTGATAGGGTCAGCATGATCAGTTCTCCATTGTTTTCTATATCTGCGAGCGAGAAGGTATTTGCAGAGGAACTGGAGTCTGAAGCCTCAGCATCACCTGAGTCTCCATCCTCTATCACCGTTCCCCATGGCGTATATTCCGTCTTCTTATTTTCCTTCTTGCATGATACGGCTAAAGACAACAGACAGATGGTCAGCATTGCCGTTCTAAAATATTTTCCTGTTTTCATTTTATTCAGCCGGTTGCTTGTCGCCAGATTCTGTAGGCACGGATTCTGGCTTCTGTTTTTCTACATGCTGATTGTCATGTTGTTTATCATGCTTCTTGGTGGCATCATGATGACTGCTCTGTTCTTTAGGCGAATCCTTCTTCGCATCAATCGTTTCATTCAAAGCAGGAGTAGTGTGAGTACCCTTCTGCTTTTTGGTAGAATCTGCAGTTGTTGACTTGGATGAAGTGCTTACAGAACTGATGCTTGGCAAGATGGTACCATTCTGATGGAGGAATTTCGTGTATTTCTTGCAAATTTTATTGGAATAGGCGTTGAAGATATTGTTGGCAAACAGAATATCAGTTATTTTATTATCACTGACATATTTGCGCATATTCTTGGTGAAATATCGATAATCGACTACATGGATTTCCTCAAATGAATAGAACAGGTAGCCTGGAAGAGCATTTCCGAAACTATCCTTCAGAATCATGACGCGGCGATGATTGCTGACATTGGTTTTCACCCGGGTAATTCGGGTATCACCGCCCATGAAGGTACAGTAGGCACCACCATTGCCGTCTTTATACTCATAGAAGAAGATGCCTTTGTATGGCTTGCCTTCTCCTATGACCTCGTAGTTGCGGTTGATTTTATAATCCGTATAATAGGTTTCGTATTTTACGTTCTTTGGAACATAATAGACGAAATCTTCCGGGGCATTCTTCAGGGAAATATCATGAGAATAGCCATACATACTTCCTACGTATCCATGTACCACTTTTCTTTCATAGCTTGAAAGCGGCTTGAAAGGAACCTTTGCCACTTTAGCGAATTGCTGAGCGGCATAGAAAGCTCCAAGTGGTGCCCAGTGGTGGTCGGTTCTGAGGAAGATGTTTTCTGCCACGTGTTTGCCCAGTGCAGTATAGACATCTACGGCATGAACATCCTTGTCTAAGTGAGCATAGATGTTGTTGATGGTTGGACGTTCTTCGTTAGAGCATCCTTTTGCCTTATCAGGACAATAGAAATCCACAGCAGTCGGTATGACCATGCAATATACATTTACCTTTGGTCCGAATACCTTCTTGTATTCATTTGCAGACTGGGCATAATCCACACCACCCTTGGAACTGCCGCCATAAGCCATCAAAGCTCTTACCTCTTTTCCTTTACCTACGATGATAATACCACGGTTGGCGATTTTGGCATTCTCTTCTGCCGTAATATTATTCTTGTATTTACCTACGTTTCTCTCTCCCATTTCCAGTTCTTCATCTGTAGGACCCGATGTCTCGGTGGCATCTGCTGATGCATGGAAGGTCACTTTTTCTTCACCTACAGACATACTGATGAGATCCTTTTCCTGCATACTCATAGACATGAAGATGTCTCGGTAAGGTTCACTATCGCTGAACCAGGAATTGATGCTCTTGGTAAATTCACCCGATTTCAAACTTTCCAGTGAATATTTTGGAAATTTGGCAAGCTCTCTCTTTTCAAGTGCAGAGTATGTGCTCCGAGGGAAGAACAGGAATACGATGGTGAATCCTAAGAACACCATACTCATGATTGATATGTATATATAATTCTGTTTCATGACTTTAAATGCAATGGTTAAATATCACAATCTATTTATTTCTTCATTTGTGTTATTGGCGTAACATTCGCTCGAAGCCTCTTGCCGTGGATTTTGCATAGGCATGCTGCAAGTTGTTGGCGAAGAGTATAT
>CAMBBY010000306.1 GCA_945863825.1 uncultured Prevotella sp.
GTATTCGGTCTGGATCATCAGATCTGGAACAAGCTTTCAGCTTCCTGGAGCGTAAGATGGCAGCAGAGAATGAATGGCTATCATCCATACACCAAGGTGGATTGCAAGCTGATGTGGGATGAGAAGAAATACAATATCTTCGTGAAAGCCGACAACATCACTTGCCACCGCTACTACGACCTCACAGCTGTTAAGCAGCCAGGTTTGTGGATTATGGCAGGAGCCAGCGTAAATCTCGGCTGGTAATAAACTGGCAATATAATAAAAACGAGCCCTGAAGCAAACTTTTCATCAGTTACTTCAAGGCTCGTTCCTTTTTTAGAAAAACTACAGAAAATGGCGATTTTTTACCCATATCTCATAAAAAACATAGATATGGATAAATAATCGCCTGTTTTTACAACTTTTCATAGAATAGGTCATCTGACACAACCTCGCTTTGCACCCGGTTCCAATAAGCATTATGCACTACTCCATACGTAGTAACCATTGTAAGCTGTAGGGTCTTACGACGAGAGATACTATCGCCAAAACGAGCCAGTTTGTGGCGGAGATTCGCATCATACTCCTTATCAATCACAAATTCATTCTGAGAAAACTTCATTTCGCAGATATTAATAGTGTTGTCGGCTCGCTCTATCAACATATCAATCTGCGCACCAGGACCATAAACATCATCGTCCTTCACCTGCCAGGAATAAGTATTTGTCACCACTCCCGAAATGCCAAGCGCCTGCTTGATTTGAGGGATATGCTGGAAACATACTCGCTCAAAAGCCAAGCCACACCACGAATAGCGAAGAGGCGAAGTATAATTGTGCGACCAGAACTCCGGGTCATCCGTTCTATTCTCCTTCATAAACTTCAGATAGAACAAGGAAAAATTATCCATCAGGCGATAGATGGCATTATACTTCTTGGCTCCATAAGAATTGGTACGGATAATGAAGCCGCTATGCTCCAAATCTTCCAGTACACGAGATAGATTTCCGCTGTCCGTGACACCTAAACCTGATACTATATCCTCCCGGCGCATTCCGCCAAGTTTCTTACCCAATACATTCACCACATCTATATATGGTTCTGAATTGCGAAAAAGAGAATCATACAGCTCCCTAAACTCGTAATACAAAAGTCCCTGAGGTGCAAAGAAAAGAGAATCGATATTCTGAGCCAGACTCTTCCCTTTCTCCATCAAAGACCAATAATAAGGCACACCGCCCATCACCATATAAGCCTCCAACAAATCATACCGGGAATAAGCGAAGCCCATAGCCTCACTATATTCCTCACACTCATGAAGGGTGAAAGGCTCTAAGAAAATCTGATAGTTCACACGATTGTGCAGACCACCATGATTACGGAATATCTTGTTGATAATCCAGGATGTTGCCGAACCACAAACGATAAGCAGTACATCATCCCGCATCGCAGCCCATCCATTCCAGAAGAACTCCAATGCCGTAACAAACTTAGACCTCGGCGTGTCCATCCATGGCATTTCATCGATAAAAATAACTTTCTTCTTCGCTGATGACTGACGAATCAATTCTTTTAGCATATCGAAAGCCTCCAACCAATGCTTGGGCGAAGAAGACACTTGGAGTCCAGCGTCCTCTAATGAAGAACGCCAACCATAAAGTTGCTCTTGCAAAGATCCATTAGCAAGGCCGGAATGAGAGAAGGTAAACTGATCTTTAAACGTCTGTTTGACGAGATAAGTTTTTCCTACACGTCTTCTTCCATACAACGCTACGAATTTAGAGTCATCGGAATTGTAAGCATCCCTCAACTCCGCTTGCTGTTTCTTCCTGCCTATCAACATATTACAATCCTCCTCTATCTATTAATTAGTTTATAAAAACAGGGGCAAAGATAATCAAAACTTTCCGTATAATTGTCGGAAAATACACTTTTTAACCCATTTTCCGACAAATATAAAGCTATAATTGTCGGAAAACACCTTTTCAAATCCATTTTCCGACAATTATAGCTCACAAATACCTTGTACATGGGAGTACACAATTTCCTTTTCAGGGAAGTACAAAATCCCTCTTATTTTATTCCGGTTTCTGATATTTTCCATTCACTTTAATCGGTTCGAGATGGATTCCCACATGGGTATCTGCGCCGAAATGCTGCTTCAATCTTCGTTCGATATGGGTAGCATGCTCATGAGCCTCATAAAGCGAGAGAGAACCCGGCATGCGGACATGCATCTCTATCGCAATCTTGTTTCCGATGCGACGGGTACGCAGGTTATGAATCTCTCCTACTCCCGGCTCTTCGTTCGCAATCTTCAGGATTTCATCTTCCTCAGTTTCCGGAAGACTGGCATCCGTCAGTTCTTTCACAGATTGCATCACCAGTCCCCAGGCGGCCTTGATGATGAAGGCACTCACGATGATGGCAGCCAGCGGATCGAGCACCGCCCACTTTTCTCCCAGGATGATGGCACCACCTATACCGAACATCGTTCCGATACTTGATAAAGCATCGCTGCGATGATGCCAGGCATTCGCCACAACTGCCTCGGAATGATATTTCTTTCCGACTTTTACCGTAAACTGATAAGCCCACTCCTTCATCACGACACTTACGATGGCAGCAATCAAGGCTACAACGCCCGGCTGCTGCAATGTCTCGCCGCAGATGGCACGATAAGTCTTGGTTACGCCAGAATAACAGATCATCACACCCACCACGAAGAGCGAAATGCCGATGATGGCTGTGGCAAGCGTCTCGTATTTGCCATGACCATAATCATGGTCCTTATCCTTCGGCTTATTGCCTAACTTAACGAATACCAATACCACCACATCTGTGGCGAAATCGGTGAGCGAGTGGATGGCATCCGCTATCATGGCTGCCGAATGTCCGAGAATACCTGCAGCAAACTTCAGCACGAGCAGCACCACATTGATGATGCTTCCCGCTATCGTCACCTTATATACTTCCTTTACTCTATCCGCATCAGCGGAATGATCCTTATTCGCTTCAGCGGGCATCTCTTGCTCGCTATTTATTCTCTCATTCTTGTCCATACTATAAAATATAACAGAAGTCCTTTGCTTCCTTAATAATGTTTTTGTATAACCAAATTCCTGTCTTTCATGAATTGAGCCGCAAAAGTACATCTTTTTTCTGAAATCGGATAAAAAGAGAGATTAAAAAAGTATAACGAATAGGGAATAATGTGATAGCGAAGAGAGAAAAGCATGGAATTTTGTGATAAAGTTGTATCTTTTTCTTGAAAACAGAGAAAAGAATAAGAAGAAAAACTATGGAATTCGACAAATCACCGAACTTAAAATATCAAGCCATAACCGTTAATTCTGCGAAAGAAAACTGCGGAAATCCGCAAAAATCTTTTCTGTTATGATTGTAAATAGAGACAAATATCTACCTTTGCTACGTATAGACG
>CAMBBY010000307.1 GCA_945863825.1 uncultured Prevotella sp.
CACTCAAGATGTCACTCAAGATGTCACTCAAGATGTCACTCAAGATGTCACTCAAGATGTCACTCAAAATATCACTCAAGGAAAAGATTTGGATGCTTGGATAGAGCGCCAAGTAGCTGTATATCCCCAAATATCTACAGAAGAATTGGCAGCCCAGTCTGGTTTGACATCAAGGACTATTAAACGTCACATCATAAAAATGCCACATATCGTATATGTTGGTAGCGGCTATAGTGGTCATTGGGAGGTTAAGAAAAAGCAGGAATAACTGATATTCAAAAATAGAAACAAAGTGGCAAACAAAAGTGATTTCACATACGAGCAACTTGGCAGAGTATTCCGAAGTTATCTATCGGAACGCTTTGATGGTGATGCCAAAGAAGTAAGTCTGACCGTTGAAACGGCAGAGTGTATTATACCCAATACGCTCAATGACTACTTTGGTACCAAATACGAGTCGATCTACGATATTACAGAAATAGATGACGTAGAAGAATTTCGCAGAAAGATTAAGACGCACCCTATCTTGAAGAATCTCGACATGAGTGTGGAACCACGATACACTGAGGTTCTGAAATGGTACCGGCTATTCTTGAAAGCCCTGAATGCCAATACTGTACCAATGCCGGTCTATGGTGAATATGATGATACCAATCATTCTTCCAGTACGATGGTGACAGAACCGCCTGTTACACCCAAGCCAACGGTAGAAAACACCATATTCTTAGAAGGTGAAGCTGGCGAAGCACAACCAGCAGAAATCAGAAAGAGAAACATGATACTCCGACAAGCCTGCATCAACTATTATAAGGCTTTACATGGTGGTCACATCTTCTGCGAGTGTTGTGGTTTTGATTTCACCAAGGCATATGACATTGATGACGAATATATTGAGATTCACCATCTCAAACCATTCTCACAAACAGAAGGAGAACATCCAGTGAACTCTCAAACCGACCTTGTACCACTTTGTGCCAACTGCCATAGGATGATTCATCATGGACAGGGAGGCAAAGGTAACTGCATGAGTTTGGAAGAGTTAAAAAGAAAATATAAAGGAATACGTTATAAAAACGAATAAGGATTATGGCAACAACTCCATATACAGAAGAGGATAAAAAACTGCTGGCATGCCTACCTAAGTGTCAAGAGCAACTTAGGAAGCAAATAGACGTAGGCCGCCCCTACGTCTGGGAGCTCAGACTCTCTTTAGAGCAGTTCTATATCCTTGAAACGGCTATAGCAAACAGCATATCCTCACATAGTAATGATTATCATCATCTGCTAAGTGAGGATTTCGCCGTTATATTAGTGATGTATCTGGCAGAGTGGTACAAACGCTTTTATAAGGGTGCTGACACCATGGACGACAACAAGGTGATAACCCTTACCACCGATGAATTGAAGAAGTTGTACCAATTGGCAAAAATTGATGTCAAAACCTTTGTTTATAATGCATCTACTAATCCGGAAAGGCCTTCACTTCGATGGCTGGAATCGTTGCAGGTGTTGGGTGGACTGGCCGTACAAGCAGAGCTGAAACAGGATAAGAATGATGCGCTCCTACCCCAGCTTTGCAAGATATTCCATGGTGAAGAAATAGAGCTGGATGATTTGATAGACCGTAACCGTGCTGTTGCCTTCCAAGAGTCTATAGCACGCAAACATAGTCTATACGAATATCTGGACTGTATTCTCAGCAAGGAAAAAGAGGCTCCTTTTGCCAAGGAAGACATGAATCGTAAAGAAACCTGCATACCTCAGCTGCTCCACAAGATTCTTGAAGCTGACGAGGCGGCTAAGAAAAATAAATTTGACTTTGAATGGGTGATTGCCTATACTGCAAGCAGAAACCAGATGGTTCGCCACCTGAGAGTGAAACTGAAGCCGGAAGAGATTGGTGGAGGTAAAAAACAATATATAGGCTACGACAGACTGCAGAAACCGGAATGGAGAATTGAACATCCTGAGGAAGTGGGCAGAATACGCTTTTATCTGCGATTCAAGGATAATGGTCGCTATGTACAGAAATTAGATAAAGCAGAGGAGCCACTGTTTAAATATGACAATACGGGAAGTGAAAAGACGGGGTTCTTGTCGGTAAACAAAATCGACGAGAACACCTATACCAACATTCCTGTGTGCCATTTCGACAAGGTAGAGATGGTGATGAAATACGACGAGAATCAGGCAGACGGCACAAGCAATGCCGTAACAAGAGTTGTGCAGGAACTTCATGTGGCAGACTATATGCAGGTGTATGCCTTGCCTAAGACAAGTAACAAGTTCAGCACGAGAAAGAATGCACAGGCTGCAACTGCCGTGATATTCTCTTCGGACTATCATCTGGCAGAACCTTACAGAGAGTTGCCAGTGGTGTATGCGCATTATAGAAATGGTGATGAATGCGGCGAGGACTATTGCTGGTGCCCTATCAATGATAAGGTGATACTGGTTGGTCCGGATGATAAGGAGATATCGCCACCCTTCTTCAACCGCAATGGACTATACCAAGTCATCATCAAAAAATACCTAAATACCATTAAGTACAAAGAAAATCTTTTTGTACGCTATAGATATTTGGATGAAGACTACGATGAAGCAGAAATGCAAGAAGACGATTTGCCGGTACTCTTTGGACGTAGCGGATTAAAGGTATGGCACTATAAATCAGACCACGACATGGAAGGTACACCTATAACGGACTATAAGATAGAGTGGACAAAAAGGGGATATTATGCAGAATGGAAAGAAGAGACAGAACCCAAACAAGGTGCTATAAGGATAAGAATAACCATAAATAGTATCATCATCAAGTTGAAGGTGTACTATATGCCATTCGTACCTACAGATAATTGTCAGCTGCCTATCTGGCGTGATTTCGAGCACATGCGTATCTGCACTTCTTTAGAAGGTATAGAGGACATACAGGATAATTTTAAAAAGTGTCCGAATCTATATGAGCCTGTCACCAAACAACTATTGATTGGCAACTGTCAAGAGCAAATATTGGTGGACGTATATCGACCTATTCTTCTGCGAGAACTTTCACAAAAGGACGAAAAAGGACAAAACCATATTGTAGAATATGCGGACAAAGAAGAGGATATACATATTCCTCTCATCAACTGTAACCAGTTCTCGATAAGAGATTTCTCAGAAAATGGCGTGAAGGAATATCAAATCAAAAAGAGCAGTAGATTGTTCTATGGTTTCCCTACCTTCAATGACCCTAACCTTTCTGTAGATAACTACAAATTAGCAATGCCAGCAGATGAACTTACAGAAGAGTTTCCTCTGAATTATCTGAAAGTATATATTTCAAAGGCTTTGGATGCACCAAAAGACTTATATGCATGGAACTACAAGACGGATCCTATGGCTGTAGCTAACAGCAACGAACTATCAGGTG
>CAMBBY010000308.1 GCA_945863825.1 uncultured Prevotella sp.
CATTTATCTAGCCCTAAAGTCACCCTTAGGTTCAAGCACTCTACCCTCCACAGTAGTCCGAAGACTTCAGACGAGCCGCCCTCAAACTGCGGTTTACATGAGCTTACAGCTCCCAGATGGCACAGCCTGACGATCACCCGCCAGCTGGTGGTCTCTTACACCACCTTCTCACCCTTACTCTCACCCCCCCACTCAAAGAGCAAGATAGGAAAAGCGGTTATTTTCTTCTGCCGACACCTACTGTCACCAATAGCTTCTATTTTCGGAAGTGGGATGCCCTATGCTGCCCGGACTTTCCTCCCGCATCCCCATAAAGGAATGCCAGCGACAGACCGGAGCGCTGCTTTCAGTCTGCAAAGGTACAAAAAACTTTTGAATCTCTGCTATGTTTCTTTACTTTTTTCCGATATTACCCTATAGAGGTCCTCTTGCGCCGCATCATATTCTTCCTACACCTTATTATATATATGCACGAATCATAGTAAGTGCAGGATAAATAGGCGCAATCAAATTAGTGCTTGCAGCAGCAACCTCCTTCGTGCTTTACACCGCCAATGACAGCCTGATGCTGATCACGCAACAAGTCGTTGACGGTCTTTACTGGATTGAAAGTGCTCAGAGGAACCTCTACAAAGACGGTGTTCCAATCGCTCATCGCACCATTCCACAGGCCAGGCAACTCCAATGCCTTCAAGTCCTTACCATTCTTACTCTTGCTTGAAATAAAGCCAGTAGTAGGATCCACATAATCAGGCAGATTAAATGGTTCGCCCTTATAGTTCTTTGTAGCACAAACGAGATCTACCGGATTGAAGTGAGTACCCTGAGTAAACATCTTCATATATTCCTCATTGTTTGTGTCAATCTGAGAACTCTCAAGAATCTGCAAACTTACAGTACCATCATTATTATATGTAAGGAATGGACCGCCACCAGGCTCACCTACGTTCTTGACAACACCGCAGACACGCATAGGTCGGTTCAATTTCTTACGCAAATAAATAACCAGTTCGGCATCCTCCAATTCCTTGATATCTGCACGACGGCAACAGAGATCACGCTGAACGAAGCGGATCATCTCCTCCAATTTCTCATGATTATAAAGACCAGAGTCAAGCAAATTCATGTATTCGAAAGCCTTCTTCTGAAGAGTAACCAGAATACCAGCAATAACCTGCTTATAGGTAACTGTATCTGCCTTCAAGCGATCTGGCACTACATTATCAATGTTCTTCACAAAGACAACGTCGGCATCAATCTCATTCAGATTCTGGATCAGAGCGCCATGACCTCCTGGACGGAACAGCAAGCTGCCATCCTCATTGCGGAAAGGCGTATTGTCAGGATTTGCAGCAATCGTATCGGTGCTTGGTTTCTGCTCAGAGAAAGAAATGTTATACTTCACACCAAACTTCTCTGCATAGAAATCTGCCTTCTCTGCCACCTTCTGCTTGAAAAGTTCCAAATGGTCATGAGAAACTGTAAAGTGTACGTTAGCCTCACCATTGCTACTTGCATAGAGAGCAGCTTCTACCAGATGCTCCTCCATAGGAGTGCGCACCTCTTCTGCAGAATACTCATGGAAGAGCAATAAACCCTTAGGCAACTGACCGTAGTTGAGTCCCTTTGCTTCCAAAAGGTTAGCCACCACTGCCTTATAGTTACCTTCACCCATCAGTTTCTTGATGCCCTTTCCTTCATTCTCACGACATTTGTCACAGAGAGCCTCACGGAAAGCAAACTTCTTGATGTTCTCGAAGAAATGCTTCTCAAAGTCTGTAGTAGGTACATCGTAAGGAGCGCTCAAGAAAGCAAACATGTTCTTGAACATACGACTGGCAGCACCGGATGCAGGTACAAACTTCACAATTTTGTGCCCCTCAGCCTTGTACTCATTCCAAGCCTGCTCATAGTTTTTCACTTCATCATCTGTAGGAGCCATGATGCCCTTTCCGATAGCGGCAGCAGCCTCAAGCTTCAAGAAAGGAAACCCATTCTTGATCTGCTCCAACTGATGTTCAATTTGTTGCTCGCTAATGCCACGAGTCTTGATTTGATTTAGATCTTGCTGATTCATAATACCACATTTATGTTATTTTATGCGATTATGCCACAAATATAGTAACTTTTTTTGAAAATGCGAAATATTTGCGCGATTTTTTGTACCTTTGCAGCAAAATATTAACAAGGAGGGATAAAAATGAACGATTTTTTTACATTTACACCCGAAGAGAAGGAGCAAACCATGCTCATCCTCGAAAGATTGAGAAATGCCATCGGAGAGACTTTCACGCAGGAAGATGAAACCCATTTGCGTGAGGATATCCACCATGCTTTCGAAAATCACCAGATACGCCGTGACGTGTTTGGACTGAATCCTATTTTGCATGCACTCCAGACGGCAGAAATAGCTGTCAACGAGATTGGTCTGAAACGAGATGGTGTCATTTCCATACTGATGCAGACCAGCGTCATCGACGGATACCAGACATTAGCAGACATCAAACGCAAATATGGTGACAACGTGGAGCACATCATCGGAGGTCTTCTCCGCATTCACGATCTGTACAAACGTAATCCTATTATAGAAAGCGAGAATTTCAGAAATCTGCTTATCTCGTTTTCAGAAGACATGCGTGTCATCCTCATCATGATAGCAGACCGCGTGAATGTGATGCGACAGATAAGGGACACGAAGCAGGAAGAGGCAAAAAAAGAAGTCAGCGAGGAAGCTAGTTACCTCTATGCCCCACTTGCCCACAAATTGGGTCTCTATAAGCTGAAGAGCGAACTGGAAGATCTCAGTCTGAAGTACCTGGAGCATGATGCCTATTATTTAATAAAGGAGAAATTGAATGCCACAAAAGCATCCCGAGATTCTTATATCGCCCGTTTTATCAAACCTATTCAGGAAAAGCTGGATGAGGCTGGACTGAAATATCACATGAAGGGAAGAACTAAGAGCATTCATTCCATCTGGCAGAAAATGAAAAAGCAGGGATGCGGATTTGAAGGTGTATATGACCTGTTTGCCATCAGAATCATCCTTGATGTGCCTCGTGAAATGGAATACAAACAGTGCTGGCAAGTGTTCGCCATCATCACGGACATGTATCAGCCTAATCCGAAGCGTATGCGCGACTGGTTATCCGTACCTAAGAGTAATGGATATGAAAGTTTGCACACCACCGTACTGGGTCCGGAAAAGAAATGGGTGGAAGTCCAAATCAGAACAGAACGTATGGACGATATCGCCGAGCATGGTCTGGCTGCCCACTGGCGCTATAAAGGTATCAGACAGGGAGAAGGCGGCATTGACGAATGGCTTGCCAATATCCGAAGTGCACTGGAGAATAATGACTGTCTCTTATACACATCTCCGAGCCCACGAGACTAAGGCGAA
>CAMBBY010000309.1 GCA_945863825.1 uncultured Prevotella sp.
GCAACAAAAGGTCCTTGGAAGGTTAAATTTGTTGTGCGCTAGTTATGAATAAAGATTCAGAACTAATCATAGAGGTAGCTGATGAATATGAAAGTGCTGATGATATGTTTATTCCGTCATCTCCATGAACGTACTCCATACAATAAACCGTCTTTATAGTGAAATAACGGCTGAAAAGGTATGCGAAATGAAAAAATGCTCCAATTCTTTGTATATATGATATTTTTTGTTTAGTTTTGCAGAAAAATTAGATAGAACAATGAGATTACATATACAAAATATCAATAAAATCAAGGAAGCAGATATTGCCTTGAATGGCTTGACTGTAATCGTGGGCTTGGAGATAGAAACGCATGGAAAAGGACTATAGTATTTTCTTTCAACTGATAAGGTTGGGACTGGGGATTTCGGATGAGGCTGTGGTGATTCCTATGGAGGCCTGGAAGGGACTGTATAAGGAGGCTGAAAGGCAGTCGATGCTGGGAGTGGTTTTCGAGGGCGTCAACAGAAATGTGAACCTCGGTGGTACTAAACCGCCTACTGCCTTGGTGCTGAAATGGATGGGTATCTCGCAGGTTATCAAGCGAAAGAATGTGAAGTTTGATGTGGAGGCAAAAAGGCTGACACAGCTGTTTGATGAGAATGGTATCTTTACCGTGATATTGAAAGGACAGGGCAATGAGCTACTTTATCCTGTAAGGGGATGCAGAATTCCTGGTGATATCGACATCTTTGTGGATGGGGGGAAGGAATTTGTCGTGGACTGGATAGACCGACATGGACTGGCCGACAGGGCGGAGAAGGCTACATATCATCATGTGCATCTGTTGCCTGGGGCGAGTGGTATTGATATCGAAGTGCATTTCCTTCCTTCTTCGGGTCTTTTCTTTCCCTCTCATCGTCATCGGCTGCAGAGGTTCTTGCAGAGTGAGGTGAGAAACTCGGTCATGTGTGACCGGGGATTCAGAATTCCTTCGGCGATGTTTAACTTGCTGATGCAACTTGCTCATATCCATTGTCATTTCTTTAGTGGGGGTATTGGTCTGCGACAGATGAACGACTTTTACTATGTGCTGATGTCTTCTTCGAAGGATGAGAGGGTAGAGGCTATGGCGCTTATCAGGAAAATGGGGATGAGGAATACCGCGGCTGCTCTAATGTGGGTGCTGAAGGAGGTGTTCCTCATGGATGCTGAATGGATGCTGTGTCCTCCTGACGAGAGTCTTGGTAAAGTGTTGTTGGGTGAAGTGTTCAAGGGTGGTAATTTCGGGCATTATCTTTTTGATAATGAGGAGGCTTTCCTCTTGAAGGCTGTGTTGCGTCGCAAGAGATTTCTGAAACTCCTGAGATTCGGAGTGTTGGAAACGATTGGTCAAATGTGGTTTGATACAATGTATATTGTGAAAAAGCTAATATAATATATAATGAGGGTTCTCCTCCTCGTCGCTCTGAACCATTTTATTCTATGGTTGGCGGACCATCAGAGGTCTATGCCTGTTTTTTGTGCGGGATGGGACCGCATGGACACACTATTCAGGATGTTTGCTGCTTGCTCGATGCAACTTCATAGGCTTGTGTATGGTGCTGCTATTGGGTTATTTCTAATTTTGATAATTAAAATATTACTATAATGTTTTGTTTAAAATCTTTGAATATTTTGGGTAGTAAGGCGGAACTCGCCTCACTGCCTGAGGGCAAATTGCTCATTAATACGATTAATGCTCATTCCTATAATACGGCTCGCAAGGACTCGCTCTTTGCTGAGGCGCTGACGAATGGTGATGTGCTGATTCCTGATGGGGTGAGCATCGTAAAGGCATGTAAGTGGATCAAGGCAAAGAGTCAGCCGAAGGAACGTATCGCGGGATGGGACTTGTTCTCTTTCGAGATGGAAAAACTGGAAAGAGAAAGTGAAGAGTTAAGAGTGAAGAGTGAAGAATCCAACAGCATTACTTCCTCAAAGGATGGGCAAGAGGATTCTTCACTCTTCTCTCTTCGTTCTTCACTTAAAAAAGTGATGTTCATGGGTAGTTCACAGAAGGTGCTTGACTTGATCGTGAAGCGTGCTGCTGAGGTGTATCCTCATCTGAAGGTGGTGACGTATTCGCCTCCGTATAAGCCCGAGTTCTCGGATGAGGACAACAAGGCTATCATTGATGCCATCAATGCTGCCAACCCTGATCTGCTCTGGATTGGCATGACGGCGCCTAAGCAGGAGAAGTGGACGTACGCTCATTGGAATGAGTTGAACATCCATTGTCATGTAGGTACCATCGGTGCTGTCTTTGACTTCTTCGCCGGTACCGTGGAGCGTGCACCTATCTGGTGGCAGGATCATGGCTTGGAATGGCTCTATCGCTTGATCAAGGAGCCTAAGCGTATGTGGCGCAGATATATCATAGGTAATACTTTGTTCCTCTGGAACATGGTGAAAGAGTAGTAGAGTTCGAAAACCTACCCGTCCTTCCTTACCCTTAAGGAAGGCTCCACCGCTTTTCCTAAGTTCCTTTTCTCTCAGGGGATTTTTTCGAATCACCCTGTCCCTCTTTCCAACGAGGGGATTTTTTCGAATCACCCCGTCCCTCTTTCCAAAGAGGGCTCCACCTCTCACCCAAGCCCTCTCTCCTCAGAAGAGAGGGATGTAACCGCTCCTCCCCGTCGCTCTGAACCGCTTCGCTCTAAGGTTGGCGGGGCATCAGAGCCCTCGCCAGAGTGTTTGTCGGCTGGCGCATTAATGGTCTCGCCAGAGTGTTTGTCGGCTGGCGCATCAATGGTCTCGCCAGAGTGTTTGCTGGCTGAGGCATCAGAGCCCTCGCCAGGTTGTGCGGGATGGGACCGCCTTGGTGATGGGCTTGGTGATGGTTTTGCTTCTATACAGGTGCTGGTGAATGTGGATGTTTTCTCGGAGGGATTTGACTGCCCGGATGTGGAGTTTGTGCAGTTGGCGCGTCCTACTCTCTCGCTTGCCAAGTATCTGCAGATGGTGGGACGTGGACTGCGGGTAGCCAAGGGGAAGAAGAACTGTGTGATTATTGATAACGTGGGATTGTATCGGGTGTTCGGATTGCCATCGCAAGTATGGAACTGGAAGGCTACGTTTGAAGGAAAACTGAAATATGGAAAGAATAAGGATACTTTGAAGGGAAGGGATTTCTTCTTGATGTACGGAAAGCAAGAAACGATGCCGGTTGGGCAAGACTCGGAAATGGTGATGGTGATGAGCCATGAGGAACTGATGCGGTCGTTGCAGTATCGGGAGTTCGTGGATTGCAATGATGATTTTGCTATCGTCAAACTGCCTGATGGAAAGATGACGGTGGTAAATCGACATGGCGAACAGGTGATAGAACCTGGCAACTATTATGACATGAAGTTCTTGAGAGGGAATATC
>CAMBBY010000310.1 GCA_945863825.1 uncultured Prevotella sp.
TTCGCCTTAGTCTCGTGGGCTCGGAGATGTGTATAAGAGACAGTGGTTGCACCATGCCTCGCGGTTGGGAACGTATGTACCCTAACTATGTTTCCAGTGAGGCAGCCTTGGCTTCAGAGAATGTTTACTTTACTGATTATCATGCAAAAAAGGAAGCTTTCGAAATGACAATGCATCCTTTCTCCCGTAATGCTGTAGGTAGTTTCGACTGGGGTGGTGTGATGATGAACAAGTATTTCTCCAAGGACAATAAGAGTCGTCATCAGCGCTATACAAGCGATATTTTCGAGATGGCTACTGCGATTACCAATCAGAGCAGCGTAAACTGTGTCTGTCTCTATCCTAACAATCTGCAGGATGTGCCTCAGTGGGAGTTGGATTGGCTGAAGGCTGTGCCTACGGCTTGGGACGACGTGAAGTTTATTGCTGGTTATCCTACCCAGTATGCTGTAGTGGCTCGTAAAGCTTCTGCTGCCAATACAGGTACAGCTGCAGCCAGTGCAGGCAGATGGTTTGTTGGTGGTCTGAATGCTACAGATAAACCACTTGCTCTGACCCTGAATTTGCCGATGTTTGCAGGCAAGACCGTGACTTATCTCACCGACCAGCCTAAGAAAAAGGGCGAGAAGTTCTTCACTTCTGTCAAGAAGACTTTGAAGGTAGGTAAGGATGGTAAGGCAAAGGTTGTAATCCAGCCTAATGGCGGAATCATCATAGAGTAGTTTGCTGTTTGATGAAACGAAATGGTTGGCTTTAAAGCATAAAAAAAGGTTCCTTCGAAGGATGTTACTCCTCGAAGGAACCTTTTTTCTTGTTTTCTTTCTATCTTGAATCTATTGAATTGCTTTTCTTCAATTCTGTATTACTTGTTCTCGAATACCAATCCGCCTTCCTTGGTGTAATCGATGGTGATTGGTTTCTCACGACTTACTTCTTCGGAAAGAATCTTCTTACTCAAGTCGTTCAATACGTAATCCTGAATAGCACGCTTTACAGGGCGGGCACCAAACTCTGGATCGTAACCTACCTCAGCAAGATAACTGATGGCGGCAGGAGTCCAGCAGAGTTCAAAGCCTTGAGGTTCCAACATCTTCTTGACTCTATTCATCTGGAGTTCAACCACTTTGGCTATCTGCTCCTGGGTGAGAGGCTTGAAGGTGATGATATCGTCGATACGGTTCAGGAACTCAGGACGGAAGGTCTTCTTCAATATCTCACGGCTTGCATTGGAAGTCATGATGATGATGGTGTTCTTGAAGTTTACTACACGACCCTTATTGTCGGTCAGACGGCCATCGTCCAATACCTGAAGTAAGGTGTTGAAGACGTCAGGGTGAGCCTTCTCTATCTCATCGAAGAGAACTACACTGTATGGTTTGCGACGAACAGCCTCGGTCAACTGACCACCCTCATCGTAGCCTACGTATCCTGGAGGCGCTCCGATCAGGCGGGTGACACTGAACTTTTCCTGATACTCACTCATATCAATTCGGGTCATCATCGACTCATCATTGAACAGGTATTCGGCAAGCGCCTTGGCCAACTCGGTTTTACCAACACCGGTAGTTCCGAGGAAGATAAAACTGGCGATAGGACGCTTAGGATCCTGCAATCCAGCACGAGAACGGCGTACTGCATCACTTACTGCTGTGATAGCCTCGTCCTGTCCGATGACTCTCTTGTGGAGTTCTTCCTCCAAATGGAGCAGTTTCTCACGCTCGCTCTGCATCATACGGCTTACTGGAATTCCCGTCCAGCGGCTTACTACCTCTGCAATATCGTCGGCAGTAACCTCCTCGCGGATCATCGCCTCGCCGCCCTGAGTATTCTTCAGTTGCTCCTGAATCTTCTTGATGTCGTCTTCGAGAGCTACCAGCTTAGAGTATCTGATTTCAGCTACGCGCTCGTAATTGCCTTCACGCTCCATGCGTTCAGCCTCAAACTTGAGATTCTCCATCTCCTGCTTGTCCTGCTGAATCTTGTTGACGAGTGCTTTCTCGCCTTCCCATTTAGCACGGAAGTCATGCTCCTTGTCCTTGAGTTCAGCGATTTCCTTGTCAAGTTGCTGAATCTTAGGTTGGTCATTTTCACGCTTGATAGCCTCACGTTCAATCTCCAACTGCTTCAAGTGACGGGTGATTTCATCCAGTTCTTCTGGTACAGGGTCGCGCTCCATACGAAGTTTAGCTGCGGCTTCATCCATCAGGTCGATGGCCTTGTCCGGAAGAAATCTGTCGGAAATATATCTTTCAGACAACTTGACAGCTGCAATGCAGGCATCATCCTGAATACGTACCTTATGATGGTTCTCGTAACGTTCCTTAATACCACGGAGGATGCTGATGGCATCTACCTCGTCAGGCTCGTTGACCATGACGGTCTGGAATCTGCGTTCCAGTGCCTTATCCTTTTCGAAGTACTTCTGATACTCGTTGAGGGTAGTAGCACCGATGGCTCTCAGTTCGCCACGTGCCAAGGCAGGCTTCAGAATGTTGGCAGCATCCATGGCGCCCTCGCCACCGCCAGCGCCTACCAAGGTATGTATTTCATCGATGAAGAGGATAATCTGTCCGTTGGCATTGGTTACCTCCTTGATGACGCTCTTGAGTCGTTCCTCAAATTCACCCTTGTATTTTGCACCAGCCACCAGTGCGCCCATGTCGAGCGAATAGAGTTGCTTGTTCTTCAGATTTTCAGGCACATCGCCACGTACGATACGCTCTGCAAGTCCCTCTACGATAGCGGTTTTACCAGTACCTGGTTCACCGATAAGGATAGGGTTGTTCTTGGTTCTACGAGAGAGAATCTGAAGTACTCGGCGAATCTCTTCGTCACGACCGATTACAGGGTCGAGTTTGCCGCTCCTGGCCTGTTCAACCAGATTCTTGGCGTATTTTTCGAGACTCTGATAGTTCTCGTCAGCACTTTGACTCTTAACGTTCTGTCCTTGTCTGAGGGCCTGAATAGCAGCAGTCAAATCCTTCTCGTTGGCACCAGCATCCTTCAAGATGCGGGCTGCAGTAGAATTACCTTTGAGGATGGCAATGAGGATTGGTTCCACGCTGACGAATTCGTCGCCCATCTTCTTGGCGATGTCCTCGGCATTGATAAGAATCTGATTGGTGTCGCCCGAGAGATATGGCTGCCCGGCACCCTGCACACGAGGCAGATGCTGCATCTCCTGTTGTAAGAGCATGGCAATCTGATTGGCGTTCATGCCTAACTTCTGGAAGATATAGTTGGTTACATCAGGTGCTTTCTCGATGATACCACTGAGAAGATGCACCGGTTCTATGGTCTGCTGACCATTACGCTGCGCGATGTTCACAGCGGCTTGCACCTGTCTCTTATACACATCTCCGAGCCCACGAGACTAAGGCGAATCT
>CAMBBY010000311.1 GCA_945863825.1 uncultured Prevotella sp.
TGGAGATTGCCATCGAGCGCAACACCTGGTTCCATCTGGGCGCCAACAGCAACCAGCAGTTCATCTACTCTCTCCGCCGTATGCTCGACCCGGTGAAGGAGCACGTGGACAACAACTTCAATCCTTTGCCAGCAGAATACATCAACGAGTTTGCTTCAATACGTCAAAAGATCAATGACCTGATGAAGATGAGTTGCGAACAGATTGAGACCAACCGATATGAGAACTATCGTGAGATTCTCGCCGAGGCTGATGCCTGCAAGGATGAACTTTCCGTGCTTCGCAAGAAACACATCGACCGCCTGCAGAATATGAAGGATAATAGCTTGATGCAGATTTCCTTGGTTTATCTCAACATTCTCCAGGAGAGTCAGGAATTCCTGAGCGTGATGAGACACCAGCTCAGAGCTGCCAAGAAGTTCATGGAAGCTTAAGCGAATCATCATCGGATGAAGAAATATGAAGAAATGACAAATGACAAATGAATATGAAGAAATGAAAAGAGGATGTGTCAAAGTCCATGACACATCCTCTCTTTTATTTCTCATTTCTCATTGTTTCTCCCTTCTCATTTGTCATTTCTCATTTGTCAACACTTTCTCTTGGGCAGGAAATGGCGCCAGCCATAATGCCAGATGCGGAACAGAGGTTCGCTCAGAGCCTCAGCAGGATAATAGTGCAGGAATCGCAAGTCGCGACATAAACGCTGCAAATTATGACCAATAAAACCATCACCAAGACCATTGCGACTGTCATACCTGCCGAAATTTCCACCAGCAAGTATTTCATGAAGCAACATCTCGCCTCGTCGGATATCTACTGGAACCAACATCTTGTCCTCCGAAAGTCCTAACACTTCACGCAAGACATACATCATCGCTCCTGCAAAATGCCATAACCCTAACTGCTTCAGCGTCTGCTGGATTTCAGTCAGAGAAGAATAATTTTCCGAATCTGAAATAGCAGAACCCGTCTGCTGCTTTTCCAATTCATCCATCAAACCCGTCACTACGAAATAATAATCAAGCACCTGACGCAACCCTACTCCTTCATAGAAATAGTGATGATAGAGATGATACAACTGATAGACTGCATTAAAAGAAGCCGTAGGAACGGCAACCTTCATCTCAGCCAGTCCCTTCTGCGCATCGCCATCAGATGAAACCGGACGACTGCCCAAACTAACCAGATGGCTACACTGTCTTCCCTTCTCCTCGTTCAGCCATTTCTGCAAACGGCGATTATAGAAGAAATTGGCCATGATGGCAGGAGTAGAATGAAGTTCAACGGCTATATCTTTGATGAAAAGTCCCACATGATTGAGACTCTCATCGCTTACATACCCCTTATCTTTTGCCAGGGAACAAGCCAAGGAACGAATTTCTTCGCGGGAAGCATCTACCCACACATCCACATCACCTGGAGTTCTCGAAGCAGGATGGGGATAAAGCATGGCATTGCCCTGGCCCTTCAGAATACAACAAGGATAACCCGCCTCTCTTATTTTCTTATATACATACACTGTGGCTTTATTCAGGATACTGTTGCGCATCATGAGCTTGTGGCTCAATCCGAACCAAATCAACAATAAGTTCTCGTTAGGAGCTACTCCCTTAGGTAACTTCTGGACTCCATCCATCGCGATTCCCACCAAGGTTTGTTTCTTGACAAAATCGAAGAAAGCCTTCCAGTCGAAGTCTTTCAATGCTGTTCCATCCAAGAACTCCTTACCTTCGTAAAGTCCTAAGGAAAACTGTATCAAACGAAAATATAATTCCATCATGTTGTCGGGGTAACCCTATATTTTGCCTGTATAGTGTTATTTTTTGTTTAAACGTTGATTTATCTCCTACAAAAAGAATCTCTTTTCATTCGCAAAAATACATTTTTCCTTTCAAACCACCAAACTTTCCTGTCACTTTTTAACCTAAATATACAATTCAGCGGAATATATGGAAAAACAATCCCCTGCAGGATAAGCGAAGAGATAGCCTGCGAACTTGTTGTTAGGTGCAGCCTTCTTCGCGGCAGAAACCTGGAGAGGTGTTCCCCATGCCAACGCTGCCAGCAATAAAGAACTGAATGTAATCTTCATGATTTTCCTTTAAGTTAGTGTTATGATTGTTTTTGTTGAATAGCAACGCATGACGCTTCTTGTGCTCTCCATATTGATGATGGATAGGGTGATGGCAAAAGTACAACTATTTAATGAGAAATGAATAGATTTTCACAAAAAAGTTTCCCAAACTCCTTTTTTTATCTTAACTTTGCAGTCTCTATTGAATATAAATCACAAAAGAAAAAACATAATGGAAAATAAAAAGATTCCTTATCGTGCCATCGCTCTCGATCTCGACGGCACGCTGACCAACCACGAGAAAGTGGTGACACCTCGCACCCGTCAGGCTCTCCTGAAAGCTCAAGACAATGGTGCCATCATCATTTTAGCTTCCGGGCGCCCTACATACGGTATCCACCCAGTAGCAGAATGTCTTGAACTGGAAAAACGAGGCGGATTCATTCTTTCCTATAATGGCGGAAAGATTGTGGATGCCAAGACCGGTGAGGAATATTTCTCACAATATCTGCCAGATAGCGTGATACCTTTATTATATCAGTATGCCAAGGAAAAGAACTATGCGCTCTTAGGATATGCCGGCAATGAGATCATCACCGAAATGCCAGACGACCAGTATGTGAAGGAAGAATCCCGCATCAACAAGATGAGCGTCAGAAAAGTAGAGAATCTGCTTGATGCCCTGGAGCCTCATCCTACCAAACTCCTGATGACTGGCGACCCTACCGACATGCTGAAGGCAGAAGAAGAACTCTCTGACATTGTAGGCGATAAAATGTCTGTTTTCCGCTCGGCTCCTTTCTTCCTGGAACTGGTTCCTAACGGCATCGACAAAGCACAGTCTTTGCAGAGATTATTGGGTAAAATCAATCTCACTCCTGCAGACATGATAGCCTTCGGCGATGGATATAATGACCTCAGTATGCTCAAACTTGCCGGTGTAGGTGTGGCTATGGCTAATGCTGCTCCTGAGGTAAGAGCGGAAGCTGACTACGTTACTCTTTCCAATGAAGAAGATGGTGTGGCTGCTGCGCTGAACCATTTCTGGAAATGAGAAAGACTATAAAATGAGATCGCCCAAAGTGAACTTTCCCAAACATAATCGCTACCGGAAGTATAACCCCAGTAGTTATTACCAGAGCTGGTTTTCAACTTATTTGCCTTATGGGTAGAGTAAGCAAAAACAATACAACATTTTCCTCAAATACAAGAGAAAAGAAGCGTTTTATTTTTGTTTATAAAATAACTGAACTTTCGCATATCAGGAAGTTAAAGGAGTTAAGGAAGTTAAGGAGTTAA
>CAMBBY010000312.1 GCA_945863825.1 uncultured Prevotella sp.
ATGTGTATAAGAGACAGGAGGAAAGTAGAGTCTTGACGGAATGGATAGTATCCATTGTTAGGGAAATTACAAGGTGAATTGTTATTTCCGAAAATCAAAATTACGCCTTCACCTACAAGCTTCTTAAGCTCTTGGCGGCGCTGAATGTAAGTGTCCTTACTAAACATATTTTTAGTTTTTTGTTATATTTTGGTGCAAAGTTAGTGATTATTTCCCAAAAAATGCTTATCTTTGCAAGCAAAGTCGTATAAAAAGTGAGAATTTATAAATAATTAATAATAAAAGTCCGCTTTTTGTGCAAAAATGAATAAAAAACAGGTAAATGGTATGAAGATGGAAAGAAAAACGGGATTGGTCTTGGAAGGAGGCGGAATGAGAGGTGTGTTTACAAGCGGGGTACTGGATGCCTTCATGAAACACGATTTGTATTTCCCATATACGGTGGCTGTTTCTGCAGGTGCTTGCAATGGTATGTCGTATATCAGTCGACAACCTCGTCGTGCCCGTATTTCCAATATCGATTACTTGGCTCGGTATGAATATATCGGTCTTCGGCATCTGGTTACTCAAGGTTGCATCTTCGACCGCCGGTTGCTTTATGATAAATTTCCCAACCAGTTGTTGCCTTTCGATTTTGATACTTATTTCCAGCATGCGGAAGGTTTTGAGATGGTAACGACTAATTGTCTGACGGGGCATGCCATGTATCTTTCTGAAACTCATGATAAGCAGCGTGCTCTGGATATCGTCAGAGCTTCAAGCTGTTTGCCTTATGTCAGCAAGATTGTGAATGTGGATGGTATCCCGATGCTGGATGGTGGTATTGCCGACAGTATTCCTGTTCAGCATGCCATCGATATGGGGTATGAGCATAATGTGGTGATACTGACCCGCAACAAGGGGTGGCGTAATCATGGGAAGGATCGCAAGATACCTTATTTATATAAGAACTATCCTCGCCTTCGTGTTGCTCTGAGTCATCGTCATAAGGTATATAATGAACAACTCCAACTTGTAGATGATCTGGAGGCTGCGGGCAAGATCACATGTATTCGCCCGCTTCGCCCGCTTGAGGTGGGACGTATTGAGAAAGATACTGTCAAATTGGAACGTTTGTATGAGGAAGGTTTCTCTTTAGGAGAGAGATTCTGCCAGAATTTCAAATAAAAATAAGTCATTTAGTCATGCTGTCTCTTTCAGACAGTCATGCTAAATGACTTATTTGGTTTTTATCTCAAAGACTCAACTTTATGATTTATTCCAATGAATCTTTATTCTTCCAATAAATCAGGGCGCAGGCGTCTGGTTCTTTCCATGGCCTGATCAAATTCCCATTGGCGAATCTTAGCCTCATTTCCGCTCAGCAGTATCTCTGGAACTTTCCAACCCTTATAGTCTGCTGGTCGGGTATAGATAGGGGCAGCAAGAATGTCGTCCTGGAAACAGTCGGAGAGAGCGCTTTGTTCATCGCTGATGACTCCTGGAACCAAACGGATTACTGCATCAGAGATAATGGCTGCAGCAAGTTCGCCACCTGTCAATACGTAGTCGCCTACAGAAATCTCACGGGTGATGAGATGGTCTCTCACTCTTTGGTCAATTCCCTTGTAGTGACCGCAGAGGATGATGAGGTTGCCTTGCATAGACATCTCATTGGCAATCTTCTGGTTGAAAGTCTCTCCGTCTGGAGAAACATAGATGACGTCATCATATTCGCGTTCAGCCTTGAGGGCAGTAATGCAGCGGTCGATAGGTTCGCATTGCATCACCATGCCGGCACTTCCTCCGTATGGATAGTCATCTACTCGTTTCCATTTATCTAATGTATAATCACGCAAGTTGTGGAGATGAATCTCTGCGAGACCCTTCTTCTGTGCACGTGCCAGGATAGACTCATTGAAGAATCCCTCCAGCATTTCCGGTAATACAGTGATAATATCTATTCTCATATTGAATGCAAAGATAATATAATTTGGGCAAGTAACCAAATGATTCTGCTATTATTTTCATTTGGAATGTATTGCAAAGAATTATATACGTCTTACTTGATGATAACCTTCTTCTTTCCGATGATGTAAACTCCCTTGGTAAGCAGGCTTGCATCTGTGCCCAAGTAGCGACCGTCGAGGGTGAAGATACGTGTATCCTTCTCCTCATTCTGCTGGATGACAGGGCTATCGATGCCTGTAGCATAGTCCTTGAGATAATCGAAGGTAATGATGCCGTCGGCCTCCTTGATGTTGTAGAAAGGCTTTTCCAATATGCTCTTGTTGAGTTTTACACTTAAAAGTTCGGGCACATTATTCGCACCTGGGAAAGGGTCTGCCTTTAGGCTTGCTTTGTATTTAGCCTTACTTTCATCATCGTCAGTAACGTTATATTCTGAAATTACATAACCATCTGCAGGAACAATCATGACATTTGGTTTGCCAATCTCGTTGTTGAGTCTGTTGCCAAGGCTGACGACATCGTAAGGGTAGTCAATACGCCAAACTAACATGCCAGTAGTTTTGAAGGCTTTTGTTATTCCCCCCCACCAGCCATCTGTCTGGATATTTTGGATAAGAAGGTATTCGTTATTTTCTCCATTAATCTTGTAAGCAGTTCTGTCGCTGGCATAGGAATTTAAGCTTACTTGTTTTGCTTCATCTCCTAATTCAATAGGAGTAGTCCAGCCCATTACATCCATTTCCCATGGGGAATATGGAGTAGGAAAATAGCCATTGTATGTATATTCTCCTCCATCCATCAAATCCCAATATTCAGGGTTCTGGTTATCTACTCTTGAAGTTTCTACAGTAGGATAGAGGTCTGGTAGTCCCATTGTATGACTGAATTCGTGACAGAAAAGGCCGATACCATTGAGCAATGGCTTGCCATCAATCCAATCGGATGGAGTAGCATTTAATTCGTTGTTGATTCCATATCTGCAAATCTGTTTACCATCCAACTTGAGCAAGTTGTTGGTTCCCGGCTCATAGAAATTGTTAGTGCCTGATTTTGGCCAAAGACAATCTGAACTGTTGCCACTGAAACTCTCGCTATAACCAGCATATATGATATAAACCAAATCAACATAGCCGTCATTATTTTGATCGTAGTCTGCAAAGTTGACCTTACTTGATACGCTCTTGCAGGCTTCGGCTATCATTTGGTCAAAATTTACATCTGTAGAATTACCGACATTGCCACCATAATAGGCAGAATTCATACTTACGGTAACAGGACCTACGATGTCAAACTGAGGAGTGAACTTTCTCTGACTCATATCATTGAAGTACTGGGATACACTGCCGTAGTTTACCATTCCTTTTGTAACATAAGCATCTGTCTCTTATACACATCTGACGCTGCCGACGATACTCCTTGTGT
>CAMBBY010000313.1 GCA_945863825.1 uncultured Prevotella sp.
GGCTTAATCATTAGCCTTTCGCTTCAATTTGAATCGCATTCAATAACAATGCAAAATATTTTATCCCCGATTCCGAAGAATCGGGGATTTTTTATCTCATCATTTTAATAAAAGTCCCCCTATTCTATTGATATTTCATAACAAAGTGAAAGCATATAAAAGAAAGTAGCTAATAGTTTGCAATTCAGGTACATAATATCATTTTTTCATCTTTTTTATGCCAAAAAGAGAACAAATATGCATTTTAAGGGAAAAACATTTGGAAGTTACAAGTTTTCGTCGTAACTTTGCACCTGGTAAAAAAGATTATATTAATAGTTTATGAAATATTTCAAATTGATGGCCGCTGCTATGGTAGGCAGCGCTACCCTCACTTCTTGTTTCAAGGATGAGCCTCTTAACGCAGAATGCGATATTGAGCAGGCATATATTCATGTGGATAATCCGTTGGAAATGTTCGCTAATTACACAGACACTATCGTAAAGGTTCTCTCCAACGAACAAGACATAACTTTCAACGTAAAAAGACATACAGACATAAGTAATATGGCACCATTATTCAGACTAACTGAAGGTGCAAAGATTACGCCAGAAAATGGTTCTGTACATGATTTTACTAATGGTCCTATTATATATAAGGTTACTTCGCAGGATGGAGAATGGAATCGTTCTTATTCCGTATCATTTTCATTTCCACCTGTTTTTTACGAAGAAATGAAATATGACTTTGAGGAGTATTTCCTCAATGAGGTTAAACCTGTGAATAAATATTATGTATGGAGCGACAAAAACGATGACGGAACAAGAGCCAACAATTGGGCAACAGGTAATCCTGGATACAACTTAAGCGTAGGAAACACAGCCAAACCAAACACCTACCCTACAGTTCCTATTCCTGCAGGTTCAGAAGGCACACTGGATGGTACTGCTTGCGTTAAACTAACGACAAGCGACACTGGTGCATTCGGAATGATGTACAAAATGCCTATTGCAGCAGGCAACTTATTCTTAGGTAAGTTCGACGCATCTCAAGCCATGAAGGATGCAATGAAAACTACTCAATTTGGTATTCCTGTCAGTTTCTTGCCAATCAGATTCAGCGGCTATTACAAATACCAAAGAGGTAATAAATTTACCGACAAAAAGAAGAATGTTGTAGAGGGCAAATTGGATTATGGTACCATCTATGCTGTACTTTACGACAATCATAATGCGGAAGGAGAAGCTATCTTTCTTGATGGCAGCAACGTACAAACAAGCGAACAAATAGTAGCCATAGCAAAGGTGCCAGACATTGATAACACACCAGAATGGACTCATTTTGACTTAGAGTTTGAAAAAAGAAAGGAAATCGACATGGAGAAACTCAAGAACATGGGCTATAGTTTAGCTATTGTATGTTCATCCAGTGTGGATGGAGCATCATTCATGGGAGCCATAGGCAGCACCTTATATGTTGATAAATTCCGTATAACATGTGAAAAGGGAGATGAATAAGATGAACAAAATTTCAATATTATCAATTCTGCTCATAACAGCAGCAAATACGCCAACTTTTGGTTGGACGAATCAATACGGAGAGGTAAAAAGTAACAGTCTCCTAAGAAACTACAGTTACTACGTAAGAGGTGGCTACAATTTGGGAGGAACAGCTCCTATAGGAATGCCTGCTACTATTCGCACCCTTCATAGCTATTCTGTTCGTCCTAATTTTATATTAGGTTTCGACGCTTTCCACCCTTTCAATGACAGTTGGGGAATTATGTTTGGCCTCCACTTTGAAAATAAAGGCATGAAAACAGATGCTGGCGTTAAGAATTACCACATGAAAATGAAATGTGGCGACAGAGAATTGGAAGGTATGTTCACTGGAAATGTAGTCACTAAAGTAGATCAAAGTTTGGCAACAATACCAATACAAGCAACCTATGATATATCTGAAAAGGTAAGAATCAAGTTAGGTCCATATTTCTCTTATGTCACCTCACATAAATTTGACGGATATGCTTATGATGGCTATTTGCGTCAAGGTGATCCAACGGGAATGAAAGTTGAACTTGGTAACACAGATGGCGAACGTGGGGAATACGATTTTTCTGGAGATATGCGCAACTGGCAATTCGGTATAGACGTAGGTGCTGATTGGTACTTTTCAAAACGATGGGGAGGTTATGCTGGTCTGACATGGGGTCTTTCAGAAATCTTCAAGAAAAACTTTACAGTATTAGATCAATCATTATACCCTATCTACGGAACTATCGGTTTGATTTATCAATTGAAATAAAAACTTAATTTAAACAAAGAAAATATGAAAAAATTATTTACTTCAGTAGCATTGGCACTTGCACTGATGTCTGCATCTGCCGAAAATTACACTTGTCCTCTGGCTATAAACATCAGTGGATCTGTTGATATGCCTGCAGGAGACGTTACAGTATCTGTCACCAAGCAGGACAATGGCAAATACACCATGGATCTCAAAAACTTTGCTATGGGTGACATGGGAGTTGGAAATATTCATATTGAGAACGTAGAAGCAACAGAATGCGGAAACGTAACCGCTTTGGAAACCCAACAAACCATTCAAATCACTCAGGGTGACGCTGCTTCTGTTGAAGATTGGATGGGTCCTGGTTTAGGCGACCTTCCTATTCTTCTCAAAGGTCAACTCAAAGGTGGAAATTTCAATGCAATTTTGAATATTCCACTTGCAGGAGGCATGATTGTGGGTGTGAAATTAGGTAACGATGCCAACCAGATGGGTCAATTACCAAACTCTGGATTCGAAGAATTTTCAGAAAAGAGCAAAGAACCAATCGGATGGCATTCCTTCTATAAAGGTAACCTTGCAGGCTCGTTAGCAGGAACAGCAGCAGGACAGCGTACGTGGGAATCAGAAGACAAACCAGAGAGCAGCGAAGGCACTAAGTCCGTCATGATAAAATCCTCAAGCATTTTTTCTGTCTCTGCCAACGGAACCATTACAACGGGGCGCATTCAAGCAGGAGCCATGACTGCTTCAAACAAAAAAAATTGCTCATTCCTTGATTTTAGTAAGACAGACCTTGATGTTGATAATAATCCATTCTACGCAGTGCTGACTAATAAGCCAGACTTTATTAAGATGAGCGTAAAGTATCATGTGGGGGAAAGAAGTGCTAAAAATTGGTTGGGAAAAGTTGAAACTTACAGTGATCATGTTACAGCATCTGCCAAAGCTATTCTCACAAACGGGAAATACGTACAAGACCCAGAAGTTGATGATTACAATGATAATATCATCGCACGTGCAGAGAATAAAACAATAGCAGATACAAAAGCTGTCTCTTATACACATCTGACGCTGCCGACGATACTCCTTGT
>CAMBBY010000314.1 GCA_945863825.1 uncultured Prevotella sp.
AGGGCAAGTATTACTTCAGCTACTCTACCGGTGATACTCATTATCTCTGCTATGCGGTGGGTGATAATCCTTATGGTCCGTTCACTTACAAGGGCGTTATCCTGGAGCCGGTTGTAGGTTGGACAACCCATCATAGCATCTGTGAGTACAAGGGACAGTGGTACCTGTTCCATCACGACTGCGTGCCATCAAATGATACAACCTGGCTTCGCAGCGTAAAGGTGGCTCCTCTCTTCTATGATGAGGAGGGTAACATCTTGCCGGTAAAATAGAATTGTTTTTTAGGTTTTAATAGTTTTGGAGAATAGTTGATACATGAGTTAGTTTTAGTTAGAAACGAGCAGCATCTTCGGGATGAAGATGCTGCTTTTTTGTTTTTTCTCTTATAACTTCTCAGTTCTTCTTGTAAATTGTTTCTTATCTAATGTTATTTTTAAGTTATTTCTTTCGTTTTGTTATAGATTTCTCGTTTTTTTATTTACCTTTGTACCCGTAAACCAATGAAATGAAAGAATTATGTTGAAATTACTGTTAAGGTTATGGTGGCTGCAACAGCGCCGTAACTTCCGCAAGAGAGATGCCTTCGTGGCTTGCTACATCATCTTCCTGTATGTGGTGGTGGGCTTCAGCTTCTTCCAGGGCTTTACCGAGAGTGGAGGAGAACTGAAGGGAGAAGATATGTCGGCATTATTGGGTGCAGGCATCGTAATCGGTATGCTGATTCCAGACATCATCATGAAGATGGTGATGAAGCGGGATATTACGGCAATGGATGATTATGTGAAGTCGCGCCCTGTGCCAGAGAAAATCTGGAATAAGTTCCTGCTCACTACCAATCTCGTGAGCTTCTGGAACTATGTGCTTCCGGTGCTTACGCTTCCGGTGTTCATCTATCTCTTGCCGGCAAGTGAGGCTGTAGCCAGCTTCTTCCTGTTCCTGGAGTTCTCTTTCATCAACGGCATCTATATCACCTGTTACCGCAAGGCTACGGAGTGGATTCTGAAATGGCCCTTGATATTGGGATGGATGGGAATGTTTGCCGTGCTGATAGGATATATGTTTGTGGCTTCCTTCTTCCCGGTATATATGGGATGGATAGGTCTCTTCTTCCTTGCAGGAGCGGTATTTACCGGACTTACCGCCTATCTCTATCACGAAAAGATTTATAACGAGCAGAAACAGAAAGTTTCCAAGTTCCGTGGATTCAGCCATGTCAACCTCTTCAGTCTGCAATATATCGGCACATTGAGAGCGAAGCGTGTCCGTACGATGGTGATTATGATTACCGTCATCTTCCTCTTCGATGCCTATCTCTTTGCCTTGCTTCCAGCAGAAGCGGGACAGGAAATAGGGGATAAGGTGGCTATGACTACCCTCTATGTGGCGGGTGCCATCCTGCTGCCATCGGTGGTGTTGTCGCAATGGACCTTTGGTATTGAGGCAAACTTCTTCCATGGTTTGATGACCAAGCCGGTAAAGGTGAAGCAGATGCTGCAGAATTGCTTCTATTATTATATGGTAGTGAGTGCTGTCGCCTTGTTGCTCACCCTTCCATTCCTTTTCCTGCAGGCAGGAATCGGAATCCAGGTGCTCATCGGCGGTTTCTGTCTGGCTGTATTCATCAATCTCTTCAATCTGCCTACAGCCCTCTTCTCTTCCCGTCTGGAGATATTCCAGACTTCCATGTTCAGCATGCAGGGAGCGAATCTGAAGATCAATCTTTATGCCATCGCCTTCTTCTTCCCGCTGGCAGGTGTCTGTGCTGTCTATCATTTCTTCGGTGAGACGGCATGGTGCATCACCTGCGTAGTGCTGGCAGTCATCAGCATCGCCATCCACAAATGGTTCATCGCCAAGATTGCTGCCATCTTCGAGAAGAACAAGTATAAGCGCATGGAGAAGTTCATGGAAAGCTAGGAGAATTAAGTGAAGAGTGAAGAACGAAGAGTGAAGAATTCAATAGCTTTACTAATCATAAAGTTCAAAGTTCAAAGCTCAACGTTCAAAGTAATCATAAAGTTCAATGTTCAAAATTCAAAGTTCAAAGTAATATGATTAAGATTCAGAATCTCAAAAAGATATATAATGGCAATACCGTACTCGATATTGATAATCTGGGTGTTGCAAAGGGCGAGCTGATAGGACTCGTAGGTAATAATGGTGCGGGCAAGACTACCTTGCTCCGCCTGATTCTCGACCTGATTCAGGCAGATGATGGTTTCGTGGAAAGCAATGGACAGAAGGTGAACGAGAGTGAAACCTGGAAGGAATATACCGGCAGTTACATCGACGGCAGATTCCTCATCGACTTCCTCACCCCTGAGGAATACTTCGATTTCATCGCTGATGTTTATAACATCGACGATGAAACCCTGCAGGAGCGACTGGCGCAGTTTGAGGGCTTTATGCACGATGAAATCATGGGAACCAAGAAGTATCTCCGTGATTTCTCTCAGGGCAACCGACAGAAGATTGGCATCATCGGAGCGATGATCATCAATCCGAAGGTTCTTCTCCTGGATGAGCCATTCAACTATCTTGACCCATCTTCCCAGATGATTATCGCCCACATGATTCAGCGCATCTGCAAGGAGCAGGGCACCACGGTCATCATCTCCAGCCATAACCTCAACTTCGTTGCCGACATCTCCTCCCGCATCCTCTTGTTGGAGAAAGGAAAGTTGGTGAAGGATTTACAGAATACGGATGGTGCTGCCATCGCCGAACTCAACGAGTACTTCGGTATTCAGGCGGAATAAGAACACGATATTACATAGATAAATCTCCCTCTCTGAATCGCCAGCGAAGCAACAGAATTGCTTCCTGGCGATTCTTTTTTTAAAAACCCAGTTTATTTACTCAGCCAGTAAAGTATGGAGCATCAACGAATGAGCCTTATTTAAATGCGAAAGAAGGCTTATTCCACTTTTTGCCTGGTAATGGCACAAAGTTGCCCTTAACTGGGGCAATATTGTGCCATTGCCAGGCATAAAATAATACGTCGGGAGATAAATTTCAATAGGACTGTTACTACGATTCGGCAGAAGCTTTCTGGTTGCAGGTGGAGTCGGTTTGCGTGAGAAAAACCCTACTCTCGATTTCACTCTTCACTCTTCACAGATTCCCCTGAAACCCCGATAAACACTGGGGTTGTGAGAGGTGAAGAGTGCTTGTTCACTCTTCACCACTCTTCACCACTCTTCACCTTATTGCGAAGTTCGGTCATCTTTGATGGCTGGAGCTGGTCATAATAGATGATTGGAGCTGGTCATAATAGATGACCGAACCATTGCTTATATGATGCGTTTTAAAAAAATGATGAGGGTGAAGAGAGGTGAAGAGTGGTGAAGAGTCAGCTCAA
>CAMBBY010000315.1 GCA_945863825.1 uncultured Prevotella sp.
CAGCCTGACGCATATCCTCGTAAACATCCTTGCGGGCATTGTAACCGAAGTCACCTTCACCCTCGCGTACTTTATTAACAACTACAGAACCCTCGCCACCTGCGTTAGCAACAATCTGACGGAGAGGCTCCTCGATGGCACGCTCAACGATGCGGATACCCGTAGTCTCATCAGCGTTATCACCCTTCATATCCTTCAAAGCCTCAAGAGCACGGATATAAGTAGTACCACCACCAGCAACGATACCTTCCTCGATAGCAGCACGAGTTGCGCAAAGAGCATCATCTACACGATCCTTCTTCTCCTTCATTTCCACCTCAGAGTTGGCACCTACATAGAGGACAGCCACACCACCGGCGAGCTTAGCCAGACGTTCCTGAAGTTTCTCCTTGTCATAAGAAGACTTGGTATTCTCAATCTCGTTCTTGATCTGAGCTACACGATCCTGGATGTTAGCCTTCTCGCCATGACCATTCACAATCGTAGTATTATCCTTGGTGACAGTAACCTTGTCAGCAGAACCGAGCATATCCAATGTAGCCTGTTCCAACTTCAAGCCCTTCTCCTCAGAAATAACAACACCACCAGTCAAGATAGCAATATCTTCCAACATAGCCTTGCGACGGTCGCCGAAGCCAGGAGCCTTCACAGCACAGATCTTCAAACCGCCACGCAAACGGTTAACAACCAAAGTAGTCAAAGCCTCAGAATCAACATCCTCTGCGATAACCAACAAAGGACGACCGCTCTCAGCAGCAGGCTGGAGGATAGGCAAGAACTCCTTCAAGTTAGAGATCTTCTTATCATAGAGAAGAATGTATGGATTATCCATTACACACTCCATCTTGTCAGCATCAGTCATGAAGTAACCGCTCAAGTAACCACGGTCGAACTGCATACCTTCTACCACACCGATATTAGTATCACGGCTCTTACTTTCCTCGATAGTGATCACACCATCCTTAGAAACCTTGCGCATAGCATCAGCCAAGAGCTTACCAATCTCAGCATCATTGTTGGCAGAAACAGTAGCCACCTGCTCAATCTTATCGTAGTTGTCATCTACCTGCTCAGCATGATCCTTGATGAAAGCAACGACAGCAGCCACAGCCTTGTCGATACCACGTTTCAAGTCCATAGGATTAGCACCAGCAGTAACGTTCTTCAAGCCCTCAGTCACGATAGCCTGAGTCAGGATAGTAGCAGTAGTAGTACCATCACCCGCATCATCACCAGTCTTGCTGGCAACACTCTTAACGAGCTGAGCACCTGTATTTTCAAACTTATTCTCCAACTCTACCTCCTTAGCAACGGTAACACCATCCTTAGTAATCTGAGGAGCACCAAACTTCTTTTCGATTACCACGTTACGTCCCTTAGGACCGAGAGTTACCTTCACTGCATTAGCCAACTGATCGACACCCTTCTTCAAGAGGTCGCGAGCATCCATATTGTATTTAATATCTTTAGCCATAATATTTTCTTTCTAATTTAAATATCAGCAAAAAGCCTTTTTTACCTTTAAAAGCAAGAAGCCTTTTTACCTTTTTACTTTTTTACCTTTAAAAGATTTACTCTTCTACCACAGCGAGCACATCGCTTTGGCGCATCATCATATACTTCGTACCATCAAATTCGAGTTCAGTACCAGCATATTTTCCGTAAAGAACGGTATCGCCCTCTTTGAGAATCATCTCTTCATCCTTCGTACCCTTACCTGTAGCAACGATTTTACCACGCTGTGGTTTTTCCTTTGCTGTATCTGGGATAATGATTCCACCTACTTTTTCCTCGGCTGGTGCAGGAAGTACCAGCACTCTGTCTGCTAATGGTTTAATGTTCATGATTCTATATTTTTTAATTGTTATGACATATGATTGCGTTAACACCGGAATCAGAGTCCGATGCTTCACACCCACGACATATACGAAAAATGTGCCAAACCGGAAAGGCTGACACATTGACACTTATAGATACTGACATTTTTACATAAACGCTGCATATCTTTACTTTTTTCATAAATTTCAAGCATTTTATTTTTCCATTCGGGATATTCTTATTAATTTTGCCATCGGAAAGAATCATACACATTATTAATATATATACATTTATATCATATACAGCAATAGAATTATGGATTACAATATGATAGGCACCGCATGGTCGCTCCTTCCCCCTATCGTTGCCATAGCATTGGCTCTGAAAACGAAGGAGGTTTATTCTTCACTCTTCATCGGCATCATCTTAGGAGCCGTAGAATACTGCATATCTATGGGTACGGGCTTAGACGGATTTCTCGTCCATCTCACCAACCATACCGTCATAGAAGGAGATGAATCCAAAGGATACGGACTGATACATTGTCTCTCAGACCCATGGAATGTCGGCATCCTGATATTTCTGGTATTATTGGGCTCCATCGTATCCCTGATGAACAAGGCTGGAGGTTCAGCAGCATTCGGCAGATGGGCATCCAAGCACGTGAAGACCAAGATGGGGGTTCAGGTAGCCACCATCCTGTTGGGCATACTCATTTTTATCGACGATTACTTCAACTGTCTCACGGTAGGTTCAGTGATGCGCCCTATCGCCGTTCGCAATGGCGTAACCAAAGAAAAATTAGCATATCTCATCGACTCCACGGCAGCACCCGTCTGCATCATCTCCCCAATCTCCAGTTGGGCAGCAGCAGTTTCCGGTTTCGTTTCCGGAGGAGAGAACGGACTCGCCCTCTTCTGCAAGGCCATCCCCTTCAATTTCTATGCCTTCTTTACCATCCTCTTCATGTTTGGTATAGTCTGGTTAGGTTTTGATTTCAAGGCGATGAGTAAATACGATGCCCGACTGAAGGAATGGTATGAAAGAACCAATGGAGGAAAACTCGACGAAGTGAGCGGCACCAAACTGCACATCGTAGAACATGGTGTGGGAGCCAAGAAGGGCGAAGAGGCTACAACTAACAAGGGTTCCGTAGCCGACCTCGTGATACCAATAGTTCTGCTCATCATCTTTTGCATGACGGGCATGGTATATTCCGGCGGATACTTTGATGCAACCAGCGACAACTACCATCATTTCGTAGATGCCTTCGCTGCAAGCAATGCCTCCGTAGGACTTGTCATCGGTTCATTAGGCTCCTTCATCCTGACCATCATCCTCTTTGTTTCCCACAAGACATTAGCGTTTACCGATGCCATGAGTAGCCTCATCAAAGGCTTCGAGGCGATGGTACCAGCCATACTGATCCTTACATTGGCGTGGACACTGAAGAGCATGACCGACTCGTTGGGAGCAGCAGAATACGTATCAGGAGCTGTCTCTTATACACATCTGACGCTGCCGACGATACTCCTTGTGTA
>CAMBBY010000316.1 GCA_945863825.1 uncultured Prevotella sp.
CTACACAAGGAGTATCGTCGGCAGCGTCAGATGTGTATAAGAGACAGCTGCTCTTCTTACCCGCCATTTGACCAATCGATGCAATGTGGCATTGATTGCGCCAAGACGTTTGGGTAAGTCGGGACTGATTTATAACTGTTTTCAGCAAGAAAACATCCGGGATCAGTATCATTGCATCTATATTGATATCTATGATACAAAGAACTTGGGAGATTTTGTTTATACTTTAGGCAAAGGAATCCTGACTGCACTCAAGCCAAAGGGCAGGAAAGTATGGGAATTTTTCCTGAATACGCTCCAGTCTTTGAAATCCACCATCTCCTTTGATATCAATGGAAATCCAGAGTGGAGCGTGGGCATTGGTGATATACAGACACCAGATATTACCTTGGACGAGATCTTTGTTTATCTCGAACAGGCAGATAAGCCTTGCTTGATAGCGATAGATGAGTTTCAGACGATAGCCAACTATCCTGAGAAAACCGTTGAGGCGAGTTTACGTAAGCGAATACAGAATTGTCATAACGCCAACTTCGTGTTTTCTGGTTCCAAGCGTCACATGATGGCTTTGATGTTTACGTCTCAGTCTCGTCCTTTCTATCATAGTTCGAGCATCATGGGACTGGAGGCTATCAATGAGCAGACTTACCTGGAATTTGCCAATCATCATCTTTCCAAAAATCACAAGGAGATTAGTGCTGAGGCTTTTGCTTATTTATATCATCGTTTCGATGGCATTACATGGTACGTCCAGTATGTTCTCAATATGCTTTATACTTCCATCACCGACAAGCCGTTGTTGGAAGAAGATGATGTTAAGTTTGCGATTGATGTCATACTTGCCCAGCATCGCTTTGCCTATCAAGCGTTGATATACCAGTTGACAGCCAAGCAGAAGCAGGTGCTCACGGCTATCGCTTTGGAAGGTAAGCCTTCTTCCCTGATGTCGCAAGATTTTTTGCAGAAGTATCATCTTGGGGCAAGCACCGTGCAAGGTGCGGTCAAGACTTTGCTTGACAGAGATTTTATCACGCAAGATGATGGGGTATTTCAGTTATGCGACAAGTTTTTGGAGCTGAGTTTAAGGGGATAAAAAAGGAAGCAAATGTATGAATTTTAACGATGCGTTTTATAGTGGTCTAACAATGCGCTTTATTAGGTGCTAATGATGCGCATCGTTAAGGTGCAATGATGCGCATCGTTAAGTTAGGTCGATTTTTAACAAGTTATAGCTTATATAAATAAGTGCAGAAAAGTGTATCGCAACTATATAAAACTGCACTAAATATAATGTAATATTCTTAGTTTGAGCGATGTTAAGTTTAGATAAAAGAAACTAATAAAATCGGCTGGCTAACAGTTTTTATGTACAGAATTTGAGGGCATCTATAGCATCAAAGTAAAAGGCAAGAGGCTGAAGTTTAGTGTGAAGTAAAACGGAAACTTACATCCGTATGGATGTTTGAGAAAAAATAGACAAAGGCGGTGCTCCGAGTAAAATCGGAACACCGCCTTTATTCTTGGGGCTTACCACACTTTCATTTTTCCCTGCCCAAGGAAAAATTTCTCCTTGCCTACGTAGAAATTATGCTTTGGGCAGGAAATAATTTTTGGGGGCGTATTCTAAATCCTTATAATAATTCTGGAAGCTGAAATAACTTGACACTATTGCTTCCCTTGATGAGGATGTAATGGTCGTGAGGCTGTGCTTCCTTGATGGCAGCCTTTACCTCTTCTACATCATGGAACTTGCGGTAACTGCAAGGGATATCCTTGAACTCATCGCCTACCAGCCATACATTCTCCAGACCGGCAGCCTGCAGTTGGTCAACTACCTTCTGATGTTCCTCGTGACTTACTTCTCCAAGCTCGCCCATCTGTCCGAGAATCGCCATTTTATGAGGCACATCCATCACGCGGAAATTCTCGATGGCGGCAGCCATGCTCGATGGGTTGGCATTGTAGGCATCTACCACCAGCTTGTTGTGTGCCGTCTCTTCCAACTGCGAACGGTTGTTGCTTGGAATGTAATTCTCCAAAGCGTGGTCTATCTGCTGAGGCTTCACATCGAAATGAAGGCCGATGGTGATGGCGGCAAGCATGTTGTCGATATTGTAAGAGCCGATGAGATGAGTCTGAACCTCATGCCAGTCGCAACTCTCGGTGCGCCAGCGGAACTTCAGGAAAGGAGCGCAGGAGATAACCTCTCCCCAAACATCACAGTTTTCATCCTTGCCGTAGGTGATGAGGCGGTTGATATTACGCTGGTCTGCCATCTTCATCAAGTGTTCGTTGTCGGCATTGATGAAGACGAGGGCATCGTTGGCTGCGAGGTAATCATAGAGCTCTCCCTTGGTCTTCTTCACGCCTTCGAAGCTGCCGAATCCCTGCAGATGGGCACGGCCTACGTTGGTAATCATACCGCAGGTAGGTTCCACGTATTCCACGAGTTTTCGGATGTCGCCTGGATGGGAAGCACCCATCTCTACAACGGCAATCTCATTCTCTGGTGAGAGACGGAAGAGGGTCTTTGGTACGCCTACATCATTATTGAAATTGCCCTGTGTAAACATCACGTTGTATTTCTCATCGAGCACGGCAGAAACCAATTCCTTGGTTGTGGTCTTGCCGTTGGTACCGGTGATACCTATAACAGGAATGTCGAAGTGGCGACGATGTTCACGGGCGAGTTCCTTGAAGGTGGTGAGGCAGTCCTCTACGAGGATGTAGCGCTCGTCGCCCTCCTTGGCATACTCTTTTTCATCCACAATCACATAGGCACAGCCTTTCTCCAATGCCATGTCGGCAAACTTGTTGCCATCAAACGATGCGCCCTTCAAAGCCAGGAAGATGCTGCCCTCTGGGCAGTCGCGGCTGTCAGTGGTAATCACTGGGTGCGCTTGGTAAATCTGATAGAGTTCTGAAATATCCATAGTCTATAACTATTGTTTTGAGTGCAAAAGTACTTTAAATCGTGGAAATATCAAACAATTTTCTTAAAAAAAGCGAGTTATCTCGAATATTCTTTCTATTTTTGCAAGAAAATAGTTGATAAATGGAATATACAATCAATATAAAGGGACGATTGATGGATCTGAATACTCCTCAGGTGATGGGTATTCTGAATGTAACACCCGACAGTTTTTACTCTGGTAGTAGAAAACAGACTGAGGAGGAAATTGCCAACAGAGCCAACCAAATCATTGCTGAAGGTGGAAGCATCATCGATATCGGGGCTTTCTCTACCCGTCCGGGTGCTGATGAAGTTTCGGAAGAGGAGGAGGGAAGACGACTGAAGTTCGCTCTCGACATCGTTCGCAGGGAGCAACCGGATGCTGCCGTCTCCGTAGATAC
>CAMBBY010000317.1 GCA_945863825.1 uncultured Prevotella sp.
AATGTCTGAGGCTCACTACGTACTCGTTGGCCGTATCGCTACCGTAGTAGTTGTAGTTCTCGGTTTTGCATGGTTGCCTATCATGATGGAGATGGACACCTTATATAACTACCTCCAGGGTATCCAGTCACTCCTGGCTCCAGCTATGGTAGCCGTATTTGCTATGGGTATTTTCTTCAAGAAGATTACTCCTAAGGCTGGTGAATATACCATGATCACCGGTTTCGCAATTGGTATGATACGCCTTGTCACCAATGTAATCACCGATACAGGTAAGGCAACAATGGATGGTGCGTTCTGGGATTATACCGCATGGTTCTGGCAGACCAACTGGCTCGTATTCGAGTGCTGGCTGCTCGTCTTCCTCATCATCTTCATGGTAGTAGTGAGCTGCTTCACTCCAGCCCCAAGCAAGGAACAGGTAGAGGCCATCACCTTCACATCCGACTTCAAGAAGTCTATCCGTGAAAGCTGGGGTGCGTTCGATATCATTGGTACAATCGTAGTAATTGGCCTCTGCGCTGCATTCTACACTTACTTCTGGTAAAATATAGAAAAGGTTAGGAGTTAGAAGCTGAAAGGATGGAATTTTCCTTTAGTGTGTAATAGTTAGCAGGTTCCTTTCTTCTCCTTCTGACTCCCAACTTTCCACAAGAAACTCTTTGGCGACAAGGCTTCCTTTTAGAAACTCAGTCAGAAGAGCATTCAGAAGCGCAGCCATAAACTGAAATAAACAAAACTATCAATCAAATTCATTGAATCTTAACATCAAAAATCAACACGACCATGACGCAGTTTTATAACGAACACCCCAAGGTTCTGGTTTCCGTGGATTGCATTATCTTCGGATTTAACGGCAACAACCTTCAAGTCCTGATAGGCAAACGAAAGATGGACCCGGGATGCGGCGAATGGTCACTCTATGGTGGTTTTGTTGGAGCCAACGAAAATCTAGAGGACGCTGCAAACAGAGTCATCCTGGATCTTACTGGAATGAAGAACCTCTATATAAGACAAGTGGGTGCATTCGGCCGAATCGACCGAGACCCAGGTGAGCGAGTTATCTCCATCGCCTATTGCACCCTCATCAATGTGGTAGATTACGATGATAGTCTCCGCATCGAACACGGTCTGGAATGGGTAAGTCTGAACGAACTTCCAGAACTCTATTCCGACCACCGCACCATGATTCACGACGCCATCTGTCAGATCCGCCGTCGCATCAATCATGAGCCACTGAGCTTCAAGCTCCTCCCCGACCTCTTTACGCTGACTCAGCTTCAGCACGTGTTCGAGGCTGTGATGGGAGAAGAGATTGACAAGCGCAACTTCCGCAAGCGCGTGAAGGATATTGACTTTATCGAGAAGACAGAACTCATCGACAAGGTTACTTCGAAACGAGGCGCCGCCCTCTACCGCTTCAACAAGAAAGCATACGAGGAAGACCCATCGTTCAACTTGAAATAGAAAATAAACAATTCCTTGCAGGAATCATCCTATTATAGAATTTCATCAGAAAGAAAGATGATGGATGGTTCCTGCAGAAGGAACTCCAGATATAGAAGCAAATAAACAAATAACTTTAACGAAATATATTATGTTAGAAGAATTGAAAGAAAAAGTGTTCAAGGCTAATCTTGACCTTGTAAAGCACAACCTCGTGCTCTTTACATGGGGAAATGTGAGCGGAATCGACCGTGAGAAGGGGCTGGTTGTCATCAAGCCATCAGGTGTAAATTATGACAATATGAAAGCCAGCGACATGGTAGTAGTTGACTTGGAAACAGGCAAAGTAGTAGAAGGCGATCTGAATCCTTCATCTGATACCCCTACCCATTTGGTTCTCTACCGTGCTTTCCCAGAGTTAGGCGGTGTGGTACATACACATTCAACTTATGCTACAGCTTGGGCTCAGGCTGGCATGGATATTCCAAATATCGGTACTACACATGCAGACTATTTCCACGACAGCATCCCTTGCACCGAGGCCATGACTGAAGATATGATGGCTGAGTATGAGCACAATACAGGCGTAGTGATCGTTGACCGTTTCAAGAAGGACAATATCAACCCGGTTCATACTCCAGGCGTACTGGTGAAAAACCACGGTCCATTCACATGGGGTAAAGATGCAGACGCAGCTGTTTACCACGCAGTAGTAGCAGAGCAGGTTGCCAAGATGGCGTTCATCTCTTTCAGCGTGAACCCAAATACAACCATGAATCCGCTGCTCGTAGAAAAGCACTTCAGCCGCAAGCATGGTCCTAACGCCTACTACGGTCAGAAAAAGAAAAAGTAATTCCGAAGAAAAAAATTCCGAAGAAAGAAGAAAGATAATAATAAACTAACAATATAACAACAACAATCATGATTAAAGCATTTGAAAATTTAGAGGTTTGGTTTGTAACTGGTGCACAGCTTCTTTACGGAGGCGAAACAGTTAAGATAGTTGATGGTCACTCAAAGGACATGGTAGATGGTCTGAACAACAGTGGCATCATCCCAATCAAGGTAGTTTACAAGGGCACAGCTAACTCTTCTGCAGAGGTAGAGGCTGTGATGAAGGCTGCCAACAACGACAACAAGTGTGTAGGTATCATCACATGGATGCACACCTTCTCTCCTGCCAAGATGTGGATCAAGGGCTTGCAGGCTCTCGAGAAGCCACTCCTTCACTTCCATACACAATATAACGCAGAACTCCCTTGGGATTCTATCGACATGGACTTCATGAACCTCAACCAGTCAGCTCACGGTGACATCGAGTTCGGTCACATCTGCTCTCGCATGCGCGTTCCTCGCAAGGTAGTAGTTGGACACTGGAAGAGCGCTGAGGCTCAGAAGAAGATAGCTATCTGGGCACGTGTTGCTGCAGCCGTTGCTGATGCACACAATGTACGTTGCCTCATGTTCGGTATGAACATGAACAATGTTGCTGTAACAGATGGTGACCGCGTTGAGTTCGAACAGCGTCTCGGCTATCATGTTGACTACTATCCTGTTTCTAACCTCATGGAATATTGGAAGCAGGTTTCTGACGAAGAGGCACTGGCTCTCATTGAGCAATACAAGAAGGAATATATAATCAAGATCGACGAGTCTGGCGAAGAGGTTTATTGGGAGAAGGTGCTCCATGCCGCAAAGGCAGAGATCGCTCTTCGTCGCGTGCTCAAGGAGGAAGGTGCAACAGCCTTCACTACCAACTTCGACGACCTTGGTGAGGCTGACATCACCGATCCTAACTTCATCGGCTTCGACCAGATTCCTGGTCTTGCTTCACAACGCCTGATGGCTGAAGGTATCCTGTCTCTTATACACATCTCCGAGCCCACGAGACTAAGGCGAATCT
>CAMBBY010000318.1 GCA_945863825.1 uncultured Prevotella sp.
CTACACAAGGAGTATCGTCGGCAGCGTCAGATGTGTATAAGAGACAGAGCTAATGGCATCAGGAAGAGGAAGATGAACAGTAAGACGATGGCATGGATGATACCGGCCACAGGAGTCTTACCACCATTATTAATATTGGTCATCGTACGGGCGATGGCACCTGTAGCTGGAATACCGCCGAAGAGAGGAGAGGCGATATTGGCCAATCCCTGTGCCACCAACTCTGTATTGGAATCGTGGTGGTCGCTGATTACACCATCTGCCACGGTAGCAGAAAGCAGACTCTCGATGGCACCGAGAATAGCGATGGTGATGGCAGGAGACACCAGGTTCTTGATGGTTTCCCAGTTGATTTCAGGCACCTGTGCCGCAGGCAGTTCATTGCTGATAGAGAAACGGTCTCCGATGGTCTCGATGCTGGTCACACCGGCATATTGTTTCAGGATGAGCGCTACTACCGTCATCAGGATAATGGCGATGAGCGAACCCGGAATCTTCTTGCTGAAACGAGGAGTGATGGCAATGACAATCACGCTCACCACACCGATGAGGGCACACCAAGGGTCGATGGTATCGAAACTCTGGAAATAAACGCCCCATTTCTCGATAAAGTCAGAAGGATTGCTGGCTAAGGTCAAGCCAAAGAGATCCTTGATCTGTGTGGTGAAGATGGTAACAGCGATACCACTGGTAAATCCCACTACGATCGGGTAAGGAATGTACTTGATGATGGTGCCGAGTCGGAGCAGTCCGAAGAGTACCAGGAAGAGACCCGCCATCAATGTGGCGATGGTCAGTCCCTCCATGCCATACTTCTGGATGATGCCATAGATGATGACGATGAAGGCTCCCGTAGGACCACCAATCTGCACTTTACTACCGCCAAAGACGGAGATGATAAGACCTGCCACAATGGCGGTGATAATTCCCTTCTCTGGGGTCACGCCTGAGGCAATACCGAATGCGATGGCCAGAGGCAGGGCTACGATTCCCACGATGATTCCTGCCATGAGGTCAGACATGAATGTTTTCTTGTTGTATGTCTTCAGACAAGAAAACAAGCTTGACTTGATTGCTATTGCTTTCATTACCTTTTTTAAAAAATTATATTGTATTTTTTTGTTATCCAAAAATAGCGTTTGCAAAGGTACGACAAATATCTTAAATAACAAAATGTTTTTTAATGTTTCTTAATTGTTAATCTCGTTTCATTGATTTAGCGTACTTTTGTACGTCATCTAAGGTTTAGATAGCATACAGATTATGGCAAAAGACAAGATAGCATACGTTTGTAGCAATTGTGGACAGGAATCAGCCAAGTGGATTGGCAAATGTCCGAGTTGTGGACAATGGAATACTTTCAAGGAAATCCGAATCGCCGGAGATACGGGAACCCAGGCTGCCCGAAATGCGGGCATGACGATGAGACATGGTGGCGCTGCTACTATGTTTGGTGGCGTGCGTGCTTCGGACGGAGCAGCCCAACCCATGAAGCTTCGTGATATCTCTGCCCACGATGAACCCCGTATTGATATGCACGATGAGGAACTGAACCGTGTACTCGGTGGTGGAATGGTGCAGGGCAGTATCACTTTGTTGGGTGGCGAACCGGGTATCGGTAAGAGTACGCTCACGCTGCAGACGATTCTCAATATCCCAGAAAAGAAAGTGCTCTATGTGAGCGGAGAGGAGAGTGCACATCAGATCAAGTTGAGAGCCGATAGATTGGCTTCTTCTATAACGACCGTTGGAACGGATGTGAATCTCGACCATATTTCTATCCTTTGTGAAACTTCCTTAGAGAAGATTTTCTCCCATATCCAGCAGGTGGCTCCAGAAATAGTGGTCATCGACTCCATCCAGACCATCGCTACAGAGGATGTGGATAGCAGTCCGGGCAGTGTCTCGCAGGTCAGAGAGTGTGCTGCAGCTTTGTTGCGATTTGCCAAAACCAGTGGTATTCCAGTTATCCTGATAGGACATATTAATAAGGAGGGAACGCTTGCAGGACCTAAGATACTGGAACATATCGTGGATACCGTCATCCAGTTTGAGGGCGACCAGCATTATATGTACCGCATCCTTCGTAGTATCAAAAACCGATTTGGAAGTACTTCGGAATTGGGAATCTATGAGATGCAGCAAGGAGGACTCCGACAGGTCAGCAATCCGTCAGAACTCCTCTTGACAGAGGATCACGACGGACTTTCGGGTGTGGCCATCAGCAGTGCCATCGAAGGTGTGCGGCCATTCCTGGTCGAGACTCAAGCCTTGGTTTCCACTGCCGCCTATGGAACTCCCCAGCGCTCAGCTACGGGTTTCGACCAGCGCCGACTTAACATGCTTTTGGCCGTATTGGAAAAGCGTGTGGGATTCAAGTTAATGCAGAAGGACGTGTTCCTGAATATAGCAGGAGGACTGAGAGTCACTGACTTGGCGATGGATTTGAGCGTGATAGCCGCTGTCTTGAGCAGTAATGTAGATACAGCCATAGAGGCTGGCTGGTGTATGTGTGGCGAGGTAGGTCTGAGCGGAGAAGTGCGCCCCGTAAGCCGTATCGAACAGCGAATAGCTGAGGCTGAGAAGCTCGGTTTTCAGCACATCATTATCCCTAAATACAATTATTCGGGATTTGATCATTCGAAATACAAGATAGAGATTCACCCGGTCAGAAAGGTGGAAGAGGCGCTGAGATGCCTGTTCGGATAGAGGCTTTTTGAAAAGTAAAAAGGTAAAAAAGTAAAAATATATAGAGGAAATGAAAGATTCAGTGATTATTGTGAGCGGTGGTATGGACAGTATCACGCTGCTCTACGACAAGAAGGACGAAATCGCTTTGGGCATCAGTTTCAATTATGGTTCCAATCATAATGAGCGTGAGATTCCCTTTGCCAAAATGCATTGCGAGCGTCTCGGCATCAAGCATATAACCATCGATTTGGGCTTTATGCACCAGTATTTCAAGAGCAGTCTCCTTGAAGGAGCCGATGCTATCCCAGAAGGGCATTATGCTGATGACAATATGAAATCCACGGTGGTTCCTTTCCGTAATGGCATCATGCTGAGCATCGCCATCGGCATGGCAGAGAGCAATCAGCTGAAGAAGGTGCTCATCGCCAATCATGGAGGCGATCATACGATTTATCCCGACTGTCGTCCTGAGTTCATTGATGCCATCGACAAGGCGGCACAGGCAGGAACTTTCGTGGATGTGCAGGTGAGTGCTCCTTATACCAATATCACCAAGGCAGATATTGCACGTATCGGCAAGAAGTTGGGAATCGACTATGCTGAGACTGTCTCTTATACACATCTGACGCTGCCGACGATACTCCTTGTGTAG
>CAMBBY010000319.1 GCA_945863825.1 uncultured Prevotella sp.
TAAGTACCTTTTGCTTGAAGGTACTTAAGGTAAGGACTTTACAGCGTGGATTTGCCTGGCTTGATACAGGAACGCATGATAGCCTTTCCGAAGCCAGCACCTTTATTGAGGTCATCGAAAAGCGTCAGGGGTTGAAAGTTGCATGCCTGGAAGAAATCGCATTCAAACAGGGATGGATTAACGCTGAACAACTCAAGGAATTAGCCAAACCAATGCTCAAAAATGGTTATGGACAATATTTGATGGAATTGGCCACTACTAAATAGGCAAATTGCATAAAGAGATCATACATATAATAATATAATAATATAATAATAAACGACATTTGAATAATGGAAGAAAACAAGAACTTAGAATTGGAGAGTATCCAGGAGAACGAGGCAAAGTCAAGTTTTGACTTTGCCACTATCTACACGGTTCTCATACTCAACTGGAAGTGGTTTGTACTCTCCCTTATCATCTGTATGGGCGCAGCCCACATATATTTGCGCTATGCAACGCCAATATACCAATCTGCAGCCAAACTCTTGATCAAGGATGACGAAGGCTCAGGAAGCCGCAGAGGTGGTAATTCTATCCAGAGTGCCACAAACTTGGGTATCATATCAAACTCCAATGGTATTGATAACGAGATGGAAATTTTGAAGTCCAGAACCCTGGCTCAACAAGCTGTCTATGACTTGAAACTTTATGTGAATTACAGACATGAAGGCAAGTTGAAAGACCATGTTCTTTATGGTGATCAGGAAGTGAACATTGATATGGACTTGGAGCATTTGAAGAAACTGAATGCACCGATGAACTTCAAGATTACAAGAGAAGGTAGAAACTATCATGTAACAGGCTCTTACTATGTTCCGATATATAACAACTCATTCAACCCTGAAGCGGTCAATATAGCCAAGACATTCTCAGCACTTCCTGCTACTATCGGTACAAGAGTAGGCATAGTAAAATTCACACTAAACGGCAACTATATGTTGAGAGATGGTGAATCTCTCAAAGCTACCATGATTGCTCCAGAGATAGCTGCAGGCAAATATGTAGGAAGCCTGAACGTAGCACAGGCCTCTAAAACTACGACCATTGTTGATTTGGTGCTGAACGATGAGATTCCACAAAGAGCTATTGATTATCTGAAGCAGTTGGCTATCGTATATAACAGACAAGCCAACGAAGACAAAAACGAAATTGCAGTACGCACCGAGCAGTTTATCAATCAGCGATTGGAAAAAATCAACACAGAATTGGGTAATACAGAAGGACAATTGGAGAATTACAAGAAGCGTAACAATATGGTTGAGTTGAAGATGAATGCATCTCAGGCTGTTGCAAACGCAGACCAATATGCCCAGAAGTTGAACGAAGCCAATACACAGGTGGCTCTGTTGGATGAATTGACTAAGTACATGAATGAGCCAAGCAACCGTCACCAGCCTATCCCATCAAATGTAGGTCTGTCTGATGCGAGTGCTACTTCCCTTATCAACGAATATAACAGAATTGCCTTGCAGCGCAATCAGTTACTCCATAGTGCAAGTGAGAATTCGCCTACAGTAACACCATTGACAGCCCAATTGGACGACTTGAATTCATCTATCAAGCGTGCAATGACACAAGCCCGTGCTGGTTTGAAAATTCAACGTAACAGCATTGCAGCTCAAGCAGGCAAGTATGAAGGACAAATCAACAATACTCCAGAACAAGAGCGAATGTTGACACAGATTGGTCGCCAGCAGGAAGTAAAATCAGGCTTGTATTTGATGTTGCTCCAGAAGCGTGAGGAAAACTCTATTTCATTAGCAGCTACAGCAGATAAAGGTAAGCTTATCGACAACCCTGTGTTTGCAGGTAAGGTAACTCCTAAGAATTCTATGATTATGCTGATTGCTTTGATTCTTGGTTTGGCTATTCCTGCAGGTATCCTCTTCCTCTTGGAATTCTTCCGCTACAAGATTGAGGGACATAACGATGTTGCAAAATTGACAAACTTGCCTATCATCGCTGATGTAGCCATCGCAAGTGAACGAGCTAAGACCAAGGCTGATATCGTAGTACATGAGAATAAGAACAACTTAATGGAGGAAATTTTCCGTAGCTTACGTACTAACTTGCAGTTTTTACTCAAGCAACATGACAAGGTGATCATGTTTACTTCTACTATATCTGGTGAGGGTAAAACTTTCATTGCTTCCAATGTGGCAATCAGTTTCGCACTCCTTGGCAAGAAGGTTGTTTTAGTAGGTTTGGATATCCGTAAGCCTCGTCTGGCTGAATTGTTCGAGATAGACAATTACAACCATGGTATTACTAATTTGCTCGTAAAAGACGAAGTAAACTGGAATAACGTAAAAGAACAGATTACCCCGTCTGGCATTAATGACAACCTGGATATCCTCATGGCAGGTCCTGTACCTCCTAACCCAGGTGAATTGGTAACAAGAGAAAGCCTCGAACAAACTATAGAGCACTTGAAAGAGCACTATGATTATATCTTGCTCGATACAGCTCCTGTAGGCCTTGTAACAGACACATTGTCTTTGGGCCGAATCTCAAATGCTACTGTTTATGTTTGTCGTGCAGACTTCACCCAGAAGGCAAGTTTTGGTCTCATCAACAGCTTGAGCATGGAGAAGAAATTGCCTAATATGAGTATTGTTCTCAATGGCGTTGACCTGTCTAAGAAGAAGTATGGTTACTATTACGGATACGGAAAGTACGGAAAGTACGGAAAGTATGGCTACTACGCTATGTACGGCAGCAAGGGAAAATATGGCTACAAGAGCTACGGCTATGGAAGCTATGGTTCATATGGTAGCTATGGTAATTACAGCAAGAGTCATTATGGCGACATCAATGACGACAGCGTAAAGAAATAAATGTAAAGAATGGCAACTATTGCAGTTGATTTCGATGGCACAATTGTAACTCATGAATACCCAAAGATTGGTACCGAGATACCATTTGCCATCGAAACCTTAAAAATGTTGATCAGAGACCATCACCGCTTAATCCTGTGGAGTGTCCGTGAAGGGCAACTCTTGCAGGAAGCAGTTGACTGGTGCAAAGAGAGAGGAGTAGAATTCTGGGCAGTTAACAAGGACTATCCAGAAGAACGTTTTGAAAACAACAATCACTTCTCAAGAAAACTGAAAGCTGACTATTTCATTGATGACAAAAATATAGGCGGACTTCCCGACTGGGGACAAATTTACCAGATAATAAGCCAGGGAAAGAGCTATAGAAGCATCATCAAGGAAAGCATGGGAGCGAACCAAGAACCACCCAAGAAAAAGCATTGGTGGAGTCGAGGATAAACTATATCACATATCATAAGAT
>CAMBBY010000320.1 GCA_945863825.1 uncultured Prevotella sp.
ATGTCTAAAGAAAGAGATATAAATATAGAAGACGGCAACGTCGAGGAGCAGGCTCACAACGAGCAAGTATCCAATGAGCAGGAACAAAACACCCATGCTGCAGACAACCAGTCTGACAAAAATGCGGGTGCAGAGAACGAATCTGACAGCGATGCTGACAAAAAGACAGAGGACAACAATGCTGCCGACAAAAAGGCAGAAGAAACAGAATTGGATCCACTTGAGAAAGCTCAAAAAGAAGTGGAAGACCTCAAGAAGCAATTGCTCTACAAGACTGCTGAGTTTGAAAACTATCGCAAACGCACTCTCAAAGAGAAAGCAGAACTGGTACTCAATGGCGGAGAAAAAACAATTTCAGCCATTTTGCCAGTACTCGATGATTTTGAGCGTGCCATTGCTGATAAGAGTGAAGATCCTAAGGCTATCAAAGAAGGTGTTCAGATGATTTTCAATAAATTCATCAAGACATTGGAAGGATTAGGCGTAAAGAAGATAGAGACTACAGACAAGGACTTTGACGTAGATTTCCACGAAGCTATCGCTATGGTTCCGGGAATGGGCGATGACAAGAAAGGTAAGGTCATCGACTGCGTACAGACAGGTTACACCCTCAACGACAAAGTGATCCGCCACGCAAAAGTAGCAGTAGGACAATAATCAATTGATATTCAGAACATTCAATCAGAAGTTAGCAAATGGCTAAGAGAGACTATTATGAGGTGCTGGGCATCGATAAGTCAGCATCCGATGACGAGATCAAGAAGGCTTATCGAAAGATTGCCATCAAGTATCATCCTGATCGCAACCCCGGCAACAAAGAGGCTGAGGAGAAATTCAAGGAAGCAGCTGAGGCTTACGATGTTTTAAGAGATCCTCAGAAGCGCCAGCAATATGACCAGTTCGGATTCGACGGTCCACAAGGTGGATTCGGTGGATTTGGCGGAGGTGGCAACATGAATATGGATGACATCTTCTCCATGTTCGGAGACATCTTCGGAGGACACAGCAGCGGTTTCGGCGGATTTGGCGGAGGTTTTGGTGGCGGCGGTGCTCGCCAGCAATATCAAGGAAGCGATCTGCGCGTGAAAGTGAAACTCACTTTGCAGGAAATTGCCACAGGTGTTACCAAAAAATTCAAAATTCGCAAGGATGTTACTTGTGAGGAATGTCATGGTACAGGATGCGAAGGCGGTGCACAACCAGAAACATGCCATACATGTAATGGTACAGGATATACTATCAAGACCGTTCGCTCTATGTTCGGCATGATGCAGACTCAGGTTCCATGCCCAGACTGTCATGGAGAAGGTACCATCATCAAGAACAAGTGTAAGCACTGTGGCGGTGATGGTATCGTAAAAGGTGATGAAGTCGTAGAAATCAACATTCCTGCTGGTGTTGAAGACGGCATGTGCGTCAGTGTTCGCGGCAAAGGAAACGCTGGCAAGCATAATGGCATCAATGGTGACATCCAGGTTCTTATCCAGGAAGAAAAGAGCGACATCTTTGAGCGTAATGGTCAGGACCTGTATTACAATCTTGTTCTTGATTTCACTACTGCAACTCTTGGCGGAGAGGTAGAAGTACCAACTATTGATGGTAAGACTACCCTCAAGATTGAACCAGGAACCCAGCCAGGCAAGCAGATGCGCCTCAGAGGAAAAGGACTTCCTGCCGTACAGGGTTATGGTTACGGAAAGGGTGACATCATCGTCAACATCACCGTATTTGTACCAAAGACCCTTACCAAAGAGGAAAAAGCACTTGTCTTGAAATTTAAAGAATGCGAGAACTTCAAGGCTGATAGTGCCACCAAGAAGTCTCTCTTTGAAAGTTTCAAAAATCTCTTTAAATAAACGAGAATATATTGATAAAAATGAAAGGAGCAATCCTGTCTGTCAAAGGCAGGGTTGCTCCTTTATATATATAATAAGGTGTAATAAACGCAGAAAAGCAATGAATTATCAAGAAACCATAGAATATCTGTTCAACAGCACTCCTGTTTTTGAAAAGGTAGGTGCCAAGGCTTACAAGCCAGGTTTGCAAACCACCGAAACGCTTGACAAGCATTTCGGACATCCTCATCGCCAGTTCAAAAGCATTCATGTCGCAGGTACCAACGGCAAAGGTTCCTGCTCTCATACCCTTGCTGCCATTCTTCAATCAGAAGGATACAAAGTTGGACTCTTTACATCTCCACATCTGGTAGATTTTCGTGAACGTATCCGAGTAAACGGAGAATGCATCAGCGAACAATACATTATCGATTTCGTAGAAAAAGAACGCAGATTCTTCGAACCTCTACATCCATCATTCTTTGAATTGACCACCGCTCTGGCATTCAAGTACTTTGCCGAACAAAAGGTTGATATCGCCATTATCGAAGTAGGACTCGGTGGTCGCTTGGACTGCACCAACATTATCACCCCTATCCTATCTATCATCACTAATATCAGTAAGGATCATACCCAGTTCTTAGGCAACACTTTGGCTGACATCGCAGGCGAAAAAGCAGGCATCATCAAGCCAGGAGTACCAGTCATTATCGGAGAAGATCTGCCAGAAACACGTCCTGTTTTCCAGCAAAAGGCACAGAAAGAAAACTCTCCTATCATTTTCGCCCAAGATGAAAACCAGCAGGAAGTCCAGAAAGCAGAACATATTAATGGAAAAATGGAATACACTACCCGTACATGGGGTAAGTTGACAGGAGAACTCTGCGGCGATTATCAGGCCAAGAATATGAACACCATCCTTAATGCCGTCAAGTATCTTACACTTGCCAAAAACAAAGGAACATCCATCAAATATGGAATTTCCCATGTAACAGAACTGACAGGATTGATGGGTAGATGGCAGAAGATACAAGACAAGCCTTTGGTAATCTGCGATACAGGTCATAATGTAGGCGGATGGCAATATCTGGCTCCTCAGATCAAAGCACAAGCATGCAGACAGCTTCGCATCGTTTTTGGCATGGTAGATGACAAAGATGTCACAACTGTGATGAAAATGCTTCCAAAGGACGCAATTTACTATTGGACACAAGCAACTACAAAAAGAGCCATAAAAGTGGAAAAAATCGCGGAATTAGGCACTTCGTTAGGACTCAACGGAAACGTGTATTCTTCTGTTAATAAAGCATTTAAAGCAGCACAGGCAGACGCTGCTGAAGATGATTTTATCTTCGTTGGAGGGTCAAGTTACATTGTAGCCGATTTCCTTTCATAAGTTATTTTTTGTTTTTTTAAATCAATAAATTGCTAAAATATTTGTAATCTGTCTCTTATACACATCTCCGAGCCCACGAGACTAAGGCGAATCT
>CAMBBY010000321.1 GCA_945863825.1 uncultured Prevotella sp.
GATTCGCCTTAGTCTCGTGGGCTCGGAGATGTGTATAAGAGACAGCTCATCCTCTCTACCCTTTTCCTTAGCCAACTCACCAGCCAGACGCTTCAACTCCACTGCACGTGGGTCGCTCAAAGTATAGACAGCATGACCGATACCATAGATCAGACCGGTCTTGTCATAAGCCTCCTTGTTGAGCATTCGCTTCAAATAGATATCAAGTTCACTGATATTCGTCCAATCCTTGATCGTTTCCTTCAGATGATGGAACATATTGATAACCTTGATATTGGCACCACCATGAAGAGGACCCTTCAAACTACCGATACCAGCAGCAATAGAACTGTAGGTATCCGTACGGGTAGAAGAAGTAACACGTACGGTGAAGGTAGAGTTGTTACCACCACCATGCTCAGCCTGGATAATCAGGAGCAAGTCGAGCATACGCGCATCCAGTTCAGAATAATTCTCATGCTTCATCATATAGAGGAAATTCTCTGCAATAGAGAGTTTCTCACGTGGATGACGGATATGCAAACTTCTACCCTGTACAGAGTGACGATAAATATTGTATGCGTATGCGATGATGGTAGGGAACTTAGCAATCAACTCTACACTTTGGCGCATCAGGTTGTCACGACTGATATCATCAGGATTTGGATCGAAAGTGTACATTTCGAGCACACAACGAGCCAGGATATTCATGATATTGCTACCCTCCAGTTCAATAATATGCGTAATGGTACGGTGATCAAGCGGCATATTATCATTGATGAGTTCCTTGAAAGCCTCCAGTTCCTCCTTGTCAGGCAACTGACCGGAGAGCAAAAGGAAAGCCACCTCCTCAAAACCGAATCGTTTCTCCTTAAGAAGCGGAGTTACAAGGTCATCCAATTCATAGCCACGATAGTAGAGTTTACCCTCGGTAGGTTTCAATTTACCTTGCTCATCACGCTCATAACCCACCACATTACCGATATTGGTCAAACCGACGAGCACACCCGAACCATCCTCATTGCGAAGACCACGCTTCACATTGAATTTGGTGAATGCCTCCTTATCAATCTTGCATGAGTTCTTAACCTCATCGCTTAATTTATATATCAAATATTCCTTGTTCATAATTATTCACATTAGAATGTTATTTACGCGCAGCAAAATTCAATGCACTACCAGCCTTGAACCATGCGATTTGCGTATCATTATAGGTATGTTCTACCTCGAAGCTATCCTCAGAGCCGTCCTTGTGCTTGAGGGTGATGGTAAGATGACTGCCCGGTGCAAACTCCTTGAGACCAGTCAAAGAGATACGATCGTCCTCCTGTACCTTATTATAATCATCCTTGTTGCAGAAAGTAAGCGCAAGCATACCCTGCTTCTTCAGATTGGTCTCGTGGATACGGGCGAAGCTCTTGGCAAGAATCACCTTCACATTGAGGAATCGAGGTTCCATCGCAGCATGTTCACGAGAAGAACCCTCACCATAGTTATCTTCTGCCACTACGATGCTGCTGATATTCTGAGCTTTATAAGCCTTGGCAGCAGTAGAAACCTCCACATATTTGCCATCCAACTGGTTTTTCACCTTGTTGCTCTCACCATTGAAAGCATTCACGGCACCCATCAGGAGGTTGTCGGAGATGTTCTGCAGATGTCCACGGAACTTCAACCAAGGACCTGCCATAGAGATATGGTCTGTTGTACACTTACCCTCCGTCTTGATCAGCAGCGGCATATCAATCAGATCCTTACCATCCCAGGCAGCAAACGGAGCGAGTTTCTGGAGTCGGTTGCTATCCGGAGCAATCACCACCTCAACGTTGGCATTTTCCTCGCTCGGTGCGATAAAGCCCTTATCTTCTACTGCAAATCCCTTAGGAGGGAAAGTAAAACCAGTAGGCGCATCCAACTTCACGCTGTTGCCATCCTTATCTAATAAGGTATCCGTAGCAGGATTAAAGTCAAGACGACCGGCGATGGTGAGTGCTACCGTCAATTCAGGGCTACCGATAAAGGCGTATGTATTCGGGTTGCCATCAGCACGACGGCGGAAGTTTCTATTGAAAGAAGTAACGATGGCATTCTTGCGCGTATTGTCATCCGTATGTCGCTTCCACTGTCCGATACATGGACCACAGGCATTGGTCATGATCAGCGCACCGATCTTCTTGAAATCATCGAGGATGCCGTCACGTTCAGCAGTATAGCGGATCTGTTCTGAACCCGGGTTGATAATCAACTGACCTTTCACCTGAATACCCTTCTCATAAGCCTGACGAGCCACACTGGCAGCACGGGCGAGATCCTGGTAAGAAGAGTTGGTACAACTGCCCACCAATCCCACTTCTACCACCATCGGATAATCATTGGCAGGACCTTTCGCCTTCATGTGAGAGATAGGAGTAGCCGCATCTGGCGTAAACGGACCATTGAGATGAGGTTCCACCTTAGAGAGGTCGATTTCCACAATCTGATCATAGAAAGCAGACGGATTGGCAAGCACCTCATCATCAGCACGGAGTTCAGCTGCATTCTGCTGGGCAAGAGAAGCAATCTCCGCTCTGCCAGTCTTACGGAGATACTCATCTGCATTTCCATCGAATGGGAAGATAGAACAGGTAGCACCCAGTTCTGCACCCATATTACAGATTGTTGCCTTACCAGTAGTAGAAATACTGTCAAGACCATCACCGAAGTATTCGAGAATGGCATTGGTACCACCCTTCACGGTAAGAATACCGAGAATTTCGAGGATTACATCCTTAGGAGTAGCCCAACCAGAAAGTTTACCAGTAAGATGAACACCGATGAGACGAGGCATCTTGAGTTCCCAAGGCTGACCGGTAAGAACATCCACGGCATCCGCACCACCAACGCCAACAGCCACCATTCCGAGTCCACCGGCATTAGGTGTATGAGAGTCAGTACCCACCATCATACCACCAGGGAAGGCATAGTTTTCAAGTACCACCTGATGGATGATACCAGCACCCGGCCCCCAAAAGCCGATATGGTATTTCTGAGAAACAGACTTCAAGAAGTCATAAACCTCCTTATTGGTCTTGCACGCCTCAGGAAGGTCTTTTTCTACCCCCACATCCGCACGAATCAAGTGATCACAATGAACAGAGGCAGGTACGGCCACTTTGTCCTTACCCGCATTCATGAACTGAAGAAGAGCCATCTGAGCCGTCGCATCCTGCATCGCCACACGATTAGGTCGAAAATCAACATATTCCACACCTATTTTATAAGGGCGCAACTGTGAAGGGTCGAAAAGGTGAGCAAAAAGCACCTTGTCGGCATAAGTAAGAGGTCGTTTTACCGTAGCTTTAGCC
>CAMBBY010000322.1 GCA_945863825.1 uncultured Prevotella sp.
CTACATGACCATAATTATAGTCGAAAGACCATAATGTACCTATTTCCTCCACTCCTTCTGGGAAATAAATAGAACTTGGTTGACCGCCAATTCCATTCACTTTCTTCACTCCCTGAGGTATAATGACATCGCCCGTCATATTGGGTGCCATGAACGCATTAACCTCAGTAATTCCGTCAGGGATACGAATTGTTCCCGTAAGACGAGGACAATTGAAGAAGGCACTGCCTAAGTATTTCATCTCGTGAGGCAGAACTACTTCTCCTGATATATAGCACAACTGACTGTCATAACCTCCAAAGATATTATTTCCAATATACTCTACTGTTGAAGGAATATACAACTCACCCGTAAGGTTGTTTTGCTGGTGCCCATAAGCTCCGAAGGCATCACCACCTATATACTTCAATCCTTCAGGAAGAATTAGTGATCCTCTTAGTGGACAGCCTGCTAATGCACCATTTCCAATACCCTTTATATGGTCTGGCCATACCACATATTGCAGGTATAACAAATTTTCGAAGGCTAAACTTGGCAGATAGTCATCTGCATAATTTGGTTGCCCATATTCATCTGTTCCTCCGCCCGCATTATGACTACGGCTTGGCATGTCCTTAGTTCTCAGCTCCTTTAAATTGATAGCCTCGAGATACGGCATGCTTTTTCTGATATAATCAAAATTATCTTTTCTATCAATACATCCCGTAAGTTTCAGATTCTTGATCAGGCTTGGATCCGAAATGCCCATACGCTTTATCACATCGCCCAGGTATTCACCTTCCTCGACATGCACGGTGATGTACTCACGTGCCGTGCCGTTGTGCGACAGTGGGTCGTTCTCCCAGTTGACGATGGCATCTGAGAGAAGTTTCAGCTCGTAATCGCCCGAAGTGGCAGTCTTGTTGACCTCGAAGGTGAACTTATGCAGTTTGCCACGCATATAGTCCATAGTCTCCGAGCGAGAGAACGGCATAGCCTTGCCATCTACGGTGACTACGAAAAGCGGAGTGCCTCCTGCTACGCTCTGCGGCAACACCACGGCGCGGTACTTGCCCTGTGCCTCCTGCGGAATAATGCTTGTGCCCGCGGCACTGCCAGAAGGAGTAACGGAACCATCGCGAAGATTGACGGTGCCAGCCATGACGATGTTCTGCACCAAGACATTCTTCTCAGCGTCAGTCCATTCACCATCGGCAAAGCCAGTGCCCTCTACGAGTGTCACCTCTATGCCCGCCATGATATGGCGATGCTTCAGAATGATGGTGGCATCTGTAGGTGCTATGTGTTCTGCCTTTGCCCATAGGAAGTCGCTCTTCTCATATCCGCTCATCTTCTCGCCGTTCTTGGTGTCGCGCTGGTTGCGCTCCACGGAGAAGGGCTGCTCGGTGATGCTTGAGATTTGGGAGATGAAGGGATAGTATCCATAAACATCTATTGGAGTCTTGTTGTCCTTCCAATAGAGCTGGTATGAGCCATTCCATTTATACTCATTGTCGTCGTAGGTGAAGCGCACGTTGTCGGCATGATTGCCAGACAGCTGCAGAACAGGTGCTGTGGTCTCGTTGTCATAGTTCACTACAAACACACCAATCTGGTCGCCATCGGCAAAGCCGTTGTCGTTGGCACGCGAAACGTTCTCCTGCTGAATGTTTGCCTGTAGTTCGAGCTTTTGTCCCGAACCGTTCAACGATGTCCCATTCGTTAGGTCGTCCGAACAGGCAGAGAACACGGCAAGGGCAGCCATCATTGCTGCACAGCCTTTAGACCTTATATTATATATAGTATTTGATTTCATAATCCTAAGCATTGATTATTCCGGAACCTCTATTTTGTCATTCTGCTTCCACGTGTCGAAGTTGAACGTGCCGCCACTTGCCTCCATGATGCGCTTAACGAGAATCTCGCGACTGATGGCATTGAAATAAGGAATGAACTGATTGCCCATCACACTCGCATTCTCTGAACGGTAAGCACCACGTGAGTGGTTTATCGCTCCTTCGTAAGCATCTACATACTTTGCGTATTTCTCATCGAAGATGAGGTGATACCAAGGTAATTCTGAAAGCTTACCACTCATGCTCACGTTCTGCCACCAACCGAGATCACGGTAGCGCTCGTATTTGTTTACCATACTGCAGTTTGGACAGCTACAAGCCTTTATAAATGTGAAGTGGTTGATATGCTCAGGACCAAGCTTTCCGAAACCTGTTCCCACTAACTCACGCAGAATGAAACCCTTCTGGTCGAACGGATAGATGTCATTGCTCTTTGCCATCCAAGAGATTGCGAGACCACGATGTTCTTTATCGTAAAGTATGGTATTGTTGTCACCTGTGCGTATGCTGTTTCGCAGCACAAGGATGGTGGAGTTGCTCTCATTGCCCTTGACGCCTACACCATACTGCTGAGCATATTTTAGCACGAGGTGGTTCTCGCTGACTCGCCAATCATCACTTTGGAACTTGCGCACTCCATCAATTCCAGACTCCGGCGAGCAGGCAATGGCAGTAGATACTGTGAAGTAGTCACGATAGCTCTTCATCGGTTCTACGCTGAAGATATGCTCCATCTGCTCCTTCATATCGTTAAGATAGAGACCAGAGGCAATGTCTTGCGCATCATAACCCTCACCAACGAGGAAGATAGGAACAGCCTTGCTACCCTTTGAGGCAGTCTGAAGAGTAAGCACCTGATCTTCCTTAACCTCTGTGGTTATCTGCTTTACGTAAGTGTATGTGGTGTAGTCCTGATTCTTCAGCTTAAACACAATCTTTCCTTCACGAGTTTCCCCAGAGTTTGCATTGACAGTCACCGTAACCTCCGTCTTCTTGCTGTTGCTTGAAGAAGGAGAAACCGTCACCCATGACGGACATTCTGATATTTCCCAAGCTCCTTCACTACGCACCATGCCAGTACGGGTTATTCCCTTTTCCAAACATGTTATGCTTGGAACGTTGAATGCTAACTCACGATGTGGAGTGATGTTCTTGAAGGTGTTCCAAACAGGAGTGTTGCGGTAAAGCTCCACAGATTTCTCTGGCACTTCCAGTACGCATTTGTCTTTGAAAACGCCATCCACATAATCATAATATCCAAATGGGTCTCCATCGTTCACGGTCGGAGGTGTTTCTGCTAGACAGACTACCGTTTGAAGGGTGGGACAAGCAAAAGCTCCAACACCAATATATGACACATATTTTGGTATAGTGACGGAAGTTATCGGATTTCCGACAAATACACCCGTAGGAATATACTCTAACCTGTCTCTTATACACATCTCCGAGCCCACGAGACTAAGGCGAATCTCG
>CAMBBY010000323.1 GCA_945863825.1 uncultured Prevotella sp.
CATCCACTGCCTTGTGCATCGCCTTGATGACGGCAGGGCAGAGAGGTTGGGTTACGTCACCGATACCTAAGCTGATAACTTGCTGCTTAGGGTGAGCAATCTTGTAGGCTTTCACCTTCTTTGCGATGTCGGCAAAAAGATAATTGCTTGCCAACTTCAGGAAATGTTCATTTACTAATGCCATATTGTTGTTCTCCTTTTATTGCGACCTTTAAGAATTGTCTTTTCAGATATTTCTCTTAGACCATTATTATTTAAGTTTGCGTTCTTTTTATTTTAATGTTAAATGCTAAAAGTTTAATGTTAACTTCGTGAATGCAGCTAAATTTCTCATTTCTCATTTTTAACATTTCTCATTCCACCTGAATCTCACCCTCGAATACGAAGGCTGCAGGACCAGTCATATATACGTGTTCGTCTTCCTCGTTATATTCGATTTGCAAAGTTCCTCCATCCATCACGATACTGCTTTTTCGTCCAGCACGCTTGGTAAGGAATGCGGCTACGGCCGTGGCACAAGCCCCTGTTCCACAGGCCATTGTTATTCCGCTTCCTCTTTCCCAAACTCGTGTTCTAATGATGTCTGTATCTGTCAATTGTGCAAATTCGATGTTGCAGCGTTGAGGAAAGGCTTGGTCTCTTTCGAGGATTTTTCCATAGTGGGCGATGTCGATAGTATCGATGTCATCCACGAAAGTTACGAAATGTGGATTTCCCATGCAAACGTAAGTGCCTTCAAAGATTCTTTCGTCTGCAGCAAGTACAGAAGGACCTATGAATTGCTCAGGATTTTCCAATTTGGGTTTCAGCATATCTACTGTTACCGAATCTACAATTTGATGATTATCCTGAATATGCAATTTCAATATCTTGACGCCTGATAGTGTTTCAAGCCGTATGGTGTCTTTTCGGGTCAATCCTTTTTCATAAAGATATTTTCCGATACAGCGACTTGCATTACCACACATCATGGCTTCAGAGCCATCAGCATTGAAGATGCGCATGGAGTAGTCTGCTCTTCTGCCATCCTTGGGTTTGCCGATAAGAACCAGTCCATCGCTTCCAATACCTGTGTGATAAGCACTCCAGGCTATAGCTGCCTTTTCTGGGTCGGGGATGTCGTACAACTGGGTATCTACATAAATGTAATCATTTCCAGCTCCATGCATCTTTGTGAAATGAACTGTTTCTTTCATATTGTGTTGTCCTTTAAGTTTGATACTTCTCGCATGAATCCTGGTTTCTCTTGCATGAGATCAGAACCTATATGCGATTGATAATCTCTTCATTCTCTTGTTTTATCCCTTTAAAGAAGTTAAATTCTTTTGCGGAAATTAACATGGTGATAGTCATTTTGTTATTTTGATGACTATTTGCTTGTTTACGACTGCAAAGGTACGACGTTTTGTCGAAAAACAAAGAAAAAATAATCTATTTTTATCAACTATTTTATGAGTTCTTTTGATTTGTAAGCAATAGGGTATTTAATTCTTTCAGATTGAAAGTGATTTTGTTTTATATGTGATAAAATATCAATAGAATAAATGCTGGTGTTATCTTTGTGCTCTTTTATATCGAGTTTTGCTTGCAAAATGTTGGCATTTTGTGGCTAATGTCGCTCAAAGTGTAAGGTCAAATCTGTGAAAATCCCTTGAGTAATTATCCGTGGAACAAGAATGTTCCGTAAACTCTGCGTAATCCGATGAATAAAAACTATGAAGAAACGAAAAAGAGGGTGTGCCATAAGTTCATGACACACCCTCTTTTTGTAGAAGTGGAGCTGGAGGGAATCGAACCCTCGTCCGCACAAGGAAACCATACGCTTTCTACACGCTTATTCCAGCCTTTGATTTTCGAAGTATGACAAGACCTGGACCACCAATCATACCCTTATCCTCTAAAATTTCACCCGAGCATCGAGACCTACCCGAGCTATTTCCGATTTACCTGCACCGCTTGACCAACAAGATTCGGAACTACATCCGTTGAGCGATGTCCCGTTCCATCACCTAGTGACGGAATAAAGCTAATCTACTGTACTTCGATTAGGCAGCGAGAGCGTAGTTATTTTCGCCAATTAATTTTTTGTTCACTAAGATTTAGGAGGTAGCCAACGAGCCTCCGCGTGCTTACGTACCATTTCATCTCGCCGTCAAATCCAGTCAACCCCGAATCTGTCTTTTCTCAATGATGATACCAAAACATCCCAATCCATAAGCCTGAAACTCTTGGATTGGGATGCAAAGATAAAGCGATTATTTGAAATCTCCAAATATTTTGCTACTTTTTTTGTTAGAAACCATAAAATATCGCTCTTTTATGCGATTATAGTTCCTTGATTACTTCTTGGTAGCTCTGATAAAGAAACCTATCAAGAGGATATAGGCTATGAGCGAACAAACCTCTGAAATAGGGTTGACCCACCAGCTTTCAGCGATGCTGGCTTCAATGCCGCCAAATTTGAGCAGCGCACTCACTACACCCATCAGGGCACCACCGGCAATAAAACCGCTGGCGATGAGTGTACCCTTTTCGCCGCGTTCATTATTCACCTTGGCATCCTTAGAGCGGGAAGTTACATACCAGTTGATGGCACCACCTACCAACAGTGGGACATTCAGCTCCAATGGAATGAACATACCGAGCGCAAAAGCCAATGCTGGAATCTTGAAATAGGTGAGTACGATGGCGATGACAGCACCGATGCCGTAGAGTACCCAAGGAGCACCCACACCATTCATCAATGGGTCGATGACGGCAGCCATGGCATTTGCCTGAGGAGCAGCGAGAGAACCGGATGCAAAACCGTAAGTCTCATTCAGAAGCATCATCACACCGCCTACTGTTGCAGCACTTACCAGAGTACCGAGGAATTTCCAACCCTCCTGTTTCTTAGGAGTGGTACCGAGCCAGTAACCTATCTTGAGGTCGGTGATAAATGAACCTGCCACTGATAATGCAGTACATACCACACCACCCATGATCAGCGCTGCCAACATACCGCCTGGACCTTTCAGTCCTACAGCCACCATCACTACAGAAGCGAAGATGAGTGTCATCAGGGTCATACCTGATACAGGATTAGAACCTACGATGGCAATAGCATTGGCTGCCACGGTAGTAAAGAGGAAAGCGATAACAGCTACCAGCAGGATGGCGATGACGGCGAAGAGAAGATTGCCCTCCATCACACCAAACCAGAAGAAGAGGAAGGTGATGAGGATGGTTACAATCCTGTCTCTTATACACATCTCCGAGCCCACGAGACTAAGGCGAATCT
>CAMBBY010000324.1 GCA_945863825.1 uncultured Prevotella sp.
GCTCACAATCAGTCGCAGCAGATAGATTGTTTCCATGGACGTATCAATGACGTGCCGTTCCTCTTTCTGAATCTTGGTCAAGCGTCTGTTGAGAAAACTGTTGTGCATGAGCACCTCACCTGAAGGCACGTTGTTCAGGTTTTTCATCATCTGCGCAATCTTCTTTTTCTTGAAGGTGGTCATCGCCTCCAGTTCCTCCTTTGTGCCGAAGTTTTCCGAGCGCAATTTCGTGAAAAGATTTCTCTGTAAAAAGTCCATCGTGATTCCTATTTTTAAAAATCTTTATTTCCTTCCATTTTCCTTCCTCTCTTTCATTCTTCCTCCTTGTTCATTTAATCATTTCTTCCTTTATTCCTTTCTTTCATTCCTCCTTTTTCATTCTTCCTGCTCCCAGAAACTGAATTTCCTATTTATTCTTTAACTGAATCTTCTTGGATATCTGAAGAGAATGGCAAACAGGGCTGCTAAGCCGATAGCCATTGGATAATAGAGGTAAGGGATGATGTCGAGCGGACTGAGTCCTGAAAGTCCTGCTGCCAAGAGCATCTGCACGCCGTATGGTATCAATCCCTGTATGGTACAGGAGAAGGTATCAAGTATGCTTGCTGCTTTGCGGTTATCTACCCCAAACTTGTCACCTATCTTCTTAGAGATATTTCCCACGGTAAGAATCGCCACTGTATTGTTGGCAGTACAGATATTCACCATTGAGACGAGGGCAGTGATAGACAGTTCGGCACCTCTTTTGCTGTTTACATGAGCTGTAATCTTGGAGATGATGAAGTCGATGCCTCCGTTTTCACGGATGATCTCAAGCATACCTCCAGCCATCATAGCGATGATGATGAGTTCTCCCATTCCTATCACGCCATTGCCCATGGCAGAGAACCATCCGAAAATGTCGTAACCGCCGTCGATGATGCCGATGATGCCGCAGAGAATGGAACCCAATGTCAGCACTGCCATCACATTCATGCCAGCGATAGCCGTGACGAGTACTACTATATAAGGTAGAACCTTCATGTATTGTACCGCATCGATATGGGTTGGTACCTTGGTTCCTGCGCCCAATATTCCATATATAATCAGGATGATGATGGCAGCAGGGATGACGATGAGGGCATTTACTCTGAACTTGTCACTCATCTGGCAACCTTGTGTCTGGGTAGCTACGACCGTTGTATCAGAGATAAAAGACAGGTTGTCGCCAAAGTAGGCTCCACCCACGATGATGGCTACGGTCAGTGCCAGGTTAGCATCCACAGAGTGGGCGAGACCTGCCGCGATGGGCACGAGAGCTACGATGGTTCCCACGCTGGTGCCTATCGAGAGCGATATGAAGCAGGCAGCGAGGAAGAGACCGGGTAATATCATGCTGGCTGGCAACAAGCTCAGGGCAAGGTTGACGGTGGCATCTACTGCTCCCATCGCCTTTGCCGATGCAGCGAATGCACCAGCCAGCACATATATCCATAGCATGAGCATGAGGTTGTTGGCTCCAGCCCCTCGACTATAGGTGTCGATGCGTTTTCTGATAGGCATACCGCCCGAGATGGCTACGGCATAGATGCTTGAAATCATGAATGCCACGGTGAGCGACAGGCTCGTATCCTTATGACTTTCCTCTGCGGAATATCCCGTAAAGAGGGCTATCATTGCTATCAATAAAATCAGTGGCGATAAAGCCAACAATCCTTTCTTATTACTCATTCTTCTTATATTTAGTAAGCGTGTAGGGTTCTTCTCTCTACACTCTTTGTTCTTCACTTCTTTAAAGTGTTACTCCATTCTTGAAGATGGAAATCTCGCGATAACCATTCTCCTCGTTGCGAGCTTCCTCTCCACTGGCTACGGAGATGATCTTGTCGATGAACTTGCGTACGAGATCTTTCATCTCTGTGCCCTCTACGAGCTCGCCGGCATTGAAGTCAATCCAGTTTGGCTTGTTCTTTGCCAAGGTGCTGTTGGTAGAAATCTTCATGGTTGGTACGAAGGTGCCGAATGGGGTACCGCGACCGGTGGTGAAGAGAACCAACTGACATCCTGCTGATGCCAAGGCTGTGGCTGCCACAAGGTCGTTGCCTGGTGCTGAAAGGAGGTTCAAACCATTTGTCTCCAGACGGTCACCATACTGCAATACACCGCTAACTGGTGCACGACCGCACTTCTGTGTACAACCGAGAGCCTTATCTTCCAATGTAGAGATACCGCCCGCCTTGTTGCCAGGAGAAGGATTCTCACCTACAGGTTCGCCATGACTCAGGAAGTATTCCTTGAAATCATTGATGAGGTGAACGGTTTTATCGAACAATTCCTTGTTCTCACAACGGTTCATGAGAATCGTCTCTGCACCGAACATCTCTGGTACCTCAGTAAGGATAGAAGTACCGCCCTGAGCAACGAGCCAATCAGAGAACTCACCTACCAATGGGTTGGCAGTAATACCGCTGAACCCGTCAGAACCACCGCACTTCAAACCTACGCGCAACTTGTTGACAGGAACTTCCTGACGCTTGTCAGTTTTAGCCTTGTCGTAGAGCTGCCAGAGCATATCTATACCCACTTCCAGTTCGTCGCCTTCCACCTTCTGGGTTACGAGCAACTTGATGCGATCCTTGTCATAGTCGCCGAGCATCTCCATGAACTCGTCAGGCTGATTATTCTCACATCCGAGTGAAAGAACGAGTACTGCACCTGCGTTTGGATGGAGGCAGATGTCACGGAGCACCTTGCGGGTATTCTCGTGGTCGCCAGAGAGCTGAGAGCAGCCGAAGTTGTGGTGCCAAGCATGGATGGCATCAATGCCCTCGCATTTTGTCTCCTCCTTGAGTCGCTCAACCAGTTTTTCCGCTACGCCATTCACGCAGCCTACGGTAGGAACTACCCAGATTTCATTTCTTACGCCAACCTCACCGTTCTTGCGCACGTAGCCCAGGAAGGTGCGGTCTTCCTTCTCGATGTTCAACTGCTCATCTACAGGATTGTAAGTATATTCCAAAGTGCCGGCAAGGTTGGTCTTGAGGTTATTCTCGTTGACCCACTCACCCTGTTTCAGATTTTTCTTAGCATGACCGATAGGGTAACCGTACTTGATGATGTCCTTTCCTTCAGGCACATCATCGATGAGCACTTTGTGTCCGGCAGGAGTATCCTGCAAGAGGGTGATAGACTTACCATCTACTTCGATGGTCTCGCCCTTCTTCATAGGGCACAAGCAAACCACTACCGCTGTCTCTTATACACATCTGACGCTGCCGACGATACTCCTTGTGTAG
>CAMBBY010000325.1 GCA_945863825.1 uncultured Prevotella sp.
CTACACAAGGAGTATCGTCGGCAGCGTCAGATGTGTATAAGAGACAGCAGACTTGTGGGCGGTCCATTTCGCGGTCTTTACGAGCCATGCGAAATGTTTGCCAAACCATCGCTGAAACTTGTATCTTCTGCGATGTTTCCTTATTTGTTTAAAATTCTTCATTATATTTCTTTAAATTCTTCGTCCTAATTGGTCGATGATGGAACGCTTCCACTGTACGAAGTCGCCCTGCTCGATGTGCTGGCGTGCATCTGTTACCAGTCGGAGATAGAAGGCGAGGTTGTGGATGCTGGCAATCTGCATTGCCAAAAGCTCCTGTGCTTTGAAAAGGTGGTGGAGGTATGCCTTGGTTGTTATGCGGTCGATATCGCAACCTTCCGGGTCAACAGGACTGAAGTCCATTTCCCATTTCTTGTTACGCATATTCATGGTGCCATTGTAGGTGAATAGCATGGCGTTTCTTCCGTTTCGGGTAGGCATAACGCAGTCAAACATATCAACTCCTCGTTCGATAGCTTCCAGAATGTTCTGTGGAGTACCTACTCCCATGAGGTAGCGAGGTTTGTCCTTAGGAAGAATCTCATTGACCACCTCTATCATCTCATACATCACTTCTGTTGGTTCACCTACGGCAAGACCACCGATGGCATTTCCGTCAGCGCCCTTGTCGGCTACATACTTAGCAGCTTCTCTTCTCAGTTCAGGGAAGGTACATCCCTGTACGATAGGAAAGAGACTCTGGTTGTAGCCATAGAGAGGTTCTGTCTCATCGAAGCGCTTGATGCAACGGTCCAGCCAGCGCTGGGTCAACTCCAAGCTTTTCTTTGCATACTGGAAATCACTTTGTCCAGGAGGACATTCATCAAATGCCATCATGATGTCGGCACCGATGATACGCTCTGTATCCATGACATTCTCTGGAGTAAAGATGTGTTTACTACCGTCAATGTGAGAACGGAATTCGCAACCTTCTTCTCTCAGTTTGCGGATGCCAGTCAGTGAAAATACCTGAAAGCCACCGCTATCTGTAAGGATAGGACGGTCCCAGCCATTGAAACCATGCAGACCGCCAGCAGCCTTGATGACCTCCAGGCCCGGACGGAGGTAAAGATGGTAGGTATTGCCTAAGATAATCTGTGCCTTTACCTGTTTGCGAAGCTCGTCAAAATGTACGCCCTTTACAGAACCAACAGTTCCTACGGGCATGAAGATAGGAGTCTTGATCTGTCCGTGGTCTGTGGTGATGATACCGGTACGTGCATCACTTGCTTTATCTGTTACTTGTAATTCAAACTTCATGATAGTCTTGATGTTATTTGTTGTTTTCTTCTTCTTCGATGGTGAAATCGACAGGATTCTCCACCTTTTCGTCAGTGAGTGCAAACTTCCATACATCAGCAACATTTTCTACATAGTGGAATTCTACTCCCTTGCGGTATTGCTCAGGAATTTCCTCTATGTCTTTCTGATTGGCCTGACACATCACGATATCTGTGATACCAGCTCGCTTGGCAGCTAAGATCTTCTCCTTGATGCCGCCTACAGGAAGTACCTTTCCACGGAGCGTGATTTCGCCCGTCATGGCTGTATTCTTGCGTACCTTGCGCTGAGTCAGGGCAGAGGCGATACTGGTTGCAATGGTGATACCGGCAGATGGTCCGTCCTTAGGAGTTGCACCCTCTGGTACGTGGATATGGATATTCCAGTTGCTGAATATTCTGTAATCTACTCCGAGCAGGTCGATATGTGCCTTGACATATTCGAGTGCAATCACGGCAGATTCCTTCATCACGTCTCCGAGGTTACCTGTCAGCGTGAGTTTTCCAGCTTTGCCCTTGCTGAGAGAGGTCTCGATGAAAAGAATTTCGCCTCCCACGGAAGTCCATGCCAATCCGGTAACGACACCCGCATAAGCATTGCCCTGATAGATGTCACGGTTGAACGGAGGATTGCCCAAGAGGGTTGCTGCCTCGGCTGGGGTGATGTTGGTTGTTTCCAACATGTCCTCGTAAGCCAATTTGAAAGCCATTTTGCGTAAGGCTTTGTTGATCTGTTTCTCCAACTGTCGCACACCGCTTTCTCGGGTATATTGCTCGATGATCTTCTCGATGGCAGCTTTTGAGAACTTGATCTTTGGAGTATATTTCTTGAGACCGGTATTCTCCAACTCTCTCGGAATCAGATGACGCTTGGCAATCTCTACCTTCTCCTCTGTGATGTAACCACCTACTTCAATGAGTTCCATACGGTCGAGCAATGGACGTGGGATAGAACTCAGGTCGTTGGCTGTGGCTATGAAGAGAACCTTCGACAAATCATAGTCAATATCCAGATAGTTATCATGGAAAGCCTTGTTCTGTTCCGGGTCGAGAACTTCCAGCAAAGCTGAAGAAGGATCACCATTAAAGTTGGCCTGTGAAATCTTGTCAATCTCATCAAGGATAAAGACAGGGTTGGCGCTACCAGCCTTCTGGATATTCTTGATGATACGACCAGGCATGGCACCGATGTAAGTGCGGCGATGACCTCTGATTTCAGCCTCGTCGTGCAAACCGCCAAGAGAAACTCTCACGTATTTACGGCCCATCGCTTGTGCAATGCTTTTGCCGAGACTGGTTTTACCAACTCCCGGAGGGCCAAAGAGGCAGAGGATAGGGCTCTTCAGGTCATCACGTAAAGCTCTTACAGCGAGGTATTCCAGAATGCGCTCTTTCACCTTTTCCATGCCATAATGGTCTTTATCCAAAACCTTTTTGGCATGTTTGAGACTCAAGTTATCTATCGTACAGTCATTCCAAGGCAAATCTACCATTGTCTGCAGGTAGTTGATCTGTGTAGAATAGTCAGGACTTTGCGGATGCAAGGTGTCGAGTCGCTTGAATTCCTTATTGAATATTTTCTCTACATTCTCATTCCAATTTTTACTCTTGGCTTTTTCAAGAATCTCTTTCTTCTCAGGGCTCATGTCGTTTCCGCCGAGCTCTTTCTTGATGTTCTTGAGCTGTTGCTGCAGGAAGTATTCACGTTGCTGTTCGTCCAGATCATTCTTTGTTTTCTGGCGGATGTCAGACTGTATGTCAAATAACTGTTTGAGTCTGTTCTCATATTTGAGGGCTTCAAACATGCGGCCTGTCATACTATTCATTTCCAGCATCTTGATCTTTTCCTCTATGCTGAAAGGCATGGATGACAAGATGAAGTTTGTGCGTATCAGCGGATTGGATATAGAGTTGATTGCATACTCTGCATCATCAGGTATCTCATCGCAGTCT
>CAMBBY010000326.1 GCA_945863825.1 uncultured Prevotella sp.
TACACAAGGAGTATCGTCGGCAGCGTCAGATGTGTATAAGAGACAGATTCCATTAGCTGCCCATCAGGTGATGATTGCCATCTCCCAACTGTTCTACCTCGTACTCTCTGGTATGGCTGCGGCGCTGGCCATCCGAGTAAGCCATTTCGTGGGACAGAACGACTTTGCTGCCGTCAGGAGAAACGCCTACGATGGTTGGAGACTCAACCTGCTGTTCTCCCTCTGCATGGGCATTCCGGTGCTGCTGCTCAGACATCAGATAGGCGGATGGTTCAATGATAATGTGGAGGTGCAGCAGTACGTGGCCCTGCTGATCATCATGATGATGATCTACCAGTTTGGCGACGGTCTGCAATATACCTTTGCCAATGCACTGAGGGGTATTGCCTGCGTGAAACCGATGGTGACCTATGCTTTCATTGCCTACTTCATCATCTGTCTGCCGTTGGGTTATACGCTCGGTTTTCCTTGCGGCATCGGTATTTTGGGCATCTGGATCGCCTTCCCGTTCGGCCTCACGATTGCCGGTTTCCTCTACAAACACCGGTTTGAAAAGGAGCTGAAGAAAATGGAAAACATTTTTTTAGAAAAAAAATGTTGATGTCTGATAGATATTTTGTACTTTTGCCCTCATAGAATCATCCCCCAAAAGGGAAACCGGGGATTCTCATCGGGGGAACCGGCCCCCAGAAAATAACTTTTCTATAAGGAGTATAAGTAAACATGAAACAACAGATAGTCTATAACCTGGAAGAATTTGCTGCCAAATATCATCTGACAGACATTTATGGCGCCTATGCTGCCCACTTCGCCATCAACGGCGAGGAAAACAACTGCGTAAGCTCGGAAGAACTGGCGGAAATGGTGAAGGAACGTACGCTCTTCACCAAACTGCTACTACTGAAACAGGGCAAATGCCTGCTGCATTTCAACAGCAATAAGGACGAAGCCCAGGAAGTGAAAACGGGCGAATTTCTCATTGCTTCGCCTAAGGAAATCGTAGCGTTGAAGGAGGTTTCGCCCGACTTTGAGGCGGAATGTATTCTGGTGGACGAGCATTTCACCGACCAGCCTACCCGATACCAGCCTTCACCTGAAAAGATGAAAAGCATCGCAGATATTTTCCACTTCGTGAGAGACATTGTAAGGCACCAGCACATCAACAAGATTGAGATGATCAAGAGTATGTTCAACGTGCTCAAACTCATCATCGAGGAACTGCCCTACGAGCAATGTTCCGTTTCCAACGACTTGGGGCACAAGAAGGAAGTGTATGAAATTTTCCTACATCACCTCTACCGCTTCTTCCGCAAGGAGCGACAGATCAGATTCTATGCCGACAAGCTGAATGTTTCTACCGCCTATCTCTCAAGACTGGTGAGGGAAATCAGCGGTTCTACGGTGAATGAGCACGTTACGTCTCTGGTTTACAAGGAAATATGCAACCTGCTCACCCAGTCGGACATGACAATGGGGGAAATAGCCGACTATCTGAACTTCAGCGACCAGAGCGCCCTGACCAATTTCTTCAAGCAACGGTCGGGAATGACGCCATTGGCGTATAGGGGAAAGAAATAAGAAAATTTCTGAAAAACAAAATAAAAAAATCAAAGCCTGCAAGCGGAATCCGAGAGAGAGATAGTTGGATTCGCCTGCAGGCTTCTTTAAAAGTATGTATATACTTGGATTCAATTAGTTATGGAAAGTCTTGTTTTTCAACTCTTCACATCCCACATTTATTTCAATGTGAACTTATGAGAATGAAGCATTTCCTTAGGGTCGAGTGCCTTGTCGAGTTCCTCCTTGCTCATCAGTCCCTGCTCTATCACGATGTCATAGACTGAGCGGCCTGTGGCATGAGCTTCCTTGGCTACCTTGGTGCTGGCCTTATAACCGATAATCGGATTGAGGGCTGTCACGATGCCGATACTGTTCTTTACCATCTCATAGCAGCGCTCCTTGTTGACAGTAATGCCCAATACACATTCTTCTGTAAGGGTTTCGATGGCATTCTTCATCCAGGTAAGGCTCTCGAAGAGGCTCTCTGTGATGATAGGTTCCATCACGTTCAACTCCAACTGACCTGCCTCGGCTGCAAAACTGATAGTAGTATCGTTACCAATCACCTTGAAGCAAACCTGATTGGTCACCTCTGGGATAACTGGATTTACCTTGCCCGGCATGATGGATGAACCAGGAGCCTTAGGAGGAAGGTTGATCTCGTTCAGACCGCAGCGTGGACCTGAAGCCATCAGTCGGAGATCGTTACAGATCTTGGAAAGTTTTACTGCCAAGCGCTTCAAAGCTGAAGAATAGCTTACGTAAGCACCTGTATCTGGTGTAGCCTCCACCAAGTCGCTGGCAGAGATGAAATTCTCACCGGTCAACTTACTGAGGTTGGCTGCACAGAGCTTAGCAAAGCCAGGAACAGCGTTCAGACCTGTACCGATGGCAGTACCGCCCATATTGATTTCGTGGAGAAGCTTCACATTGCGCTCCAGATTGAGGATTTCCTCCTCCAGGTTGTTGGCGTATGCGTTGAACTCCTGTCCGATAGTCATCGGAACTGCATCCTGCAACTGAGTACGTCCCATCTTGATGGCGTCGGAATACTCCTCAGCCTTGTAGCGGAAAGCGCTGATAAGTCCGGTAAGAGCGCCCACAAGATGAGCATTCATGCGGATGAGAGCGAGACGGATGGACGTAGGATAAACATCATTTGTACTCTGTCCGCAGTTGCAATGGTCGTTAGGAGAAACATACAGATAGTCACCCTTCTCACGTCCCAAGATTTCGAGGGCACGGTTGGCGATCACCTCATTAGCATTCATATTGACAGAAGTTCCAGCACCACCCTGTACCATGTCGATAGGGAAATTCTCGTGCCACTTGCCGTCTATGATTTCGCGGCAAGCCTCAGCCATAGCTCCGGAAATCTCATCATTGATAACTCCGAGAGAATGATTGGTCTGGGCAGCTGCCAGCTTCACGTATGCAATAGCGATGATGAAATCAGGATAATCACACATCGTTTTGCGAGAGATATGATAATTGTTAATACCGCGCTGAGTTTGTACACCGTAAAGTGCGTCAGCAGGAACTTTGAGTTCACCTAAAAGGTCAGACTCTACTCTGAATTTCTTTTCGTCAGCCATAATGTTATGTCGTTTAAGTTAGTATTTATTCTATTAGTTATTGTCTCTTTTGCAAAGAAAATGCAAACGAGCGCAATGAAAGCTTGCTTTCAAATTGCCGAGTGCA
>CAMBBY010000327.1 GCA_945863825.1 uncultured Prevotella sp.
GGGTTCGTTAGGGACTTGCACCCATTAGAATAAGCTCATGCCGAGCATACAAGAAAAAGACTATGTATCAGTTGGTGCAAGTCTCAACTTCAACATAGTCTTTCTTTCAAATCTATTATCCTATCATTGATAATCCAATACTTTCTTACAAGTAAGCAGGGACCCGCTTAGGTGTACCATATTGAATTATATTCTCTGCGCTCATCGTCCTCATTATAGACGTTCTCAAACTCAAGGTTGTTGGCCTCGAATGCTTCTAATGTTCGTTTCATAATCGGCCCTCCCATTTCTTTAAGTTAATAATCTGTTCTACGCTTGCAAATTTACGAAAAAAACAAGCAAGTTATGTCAAGGATTCCGAATACTTTTGTAACTTTGCAAAAAAATATAAAAATCAGCTACATGATACGACTCAACTCACTACATATCAGCCGACTGAAGTGGCGCCACTGGCTATTGCTGGTGTTGCTCAGCCTCATCACCCTTACGAAGTTGATTCCTTTATGGGGATTCATCTACACCACCCGTATCTATCCGATAATCGGCTCTCTTCTCTCTCCCATCTCCGGACTTTTCCCTTTTGCTTTGGGCGACCTCTTCATCGCTCTCAGCATAGTCTGGGTCATTTTCTATCCCATCTACGAAATAAAATGGAGGAAACAACTGGCCAAGCGGTTCTTTTTTCTTGCAGCAAAGAGAGGCTGCTATCCCAAGAAGAAGGTAGTTTTCGGAAGAGTAGCCGAATATCTGCTGTGGGTATATGCCTGGTTTTATATAGCCTGGGGACTGAACTACTCGCAGCCGAATATCTACTGCAGAACGGGCATGAAGCCTGTGGAAGTATCTGAAGCTAAATTCAGGGAGTTCGCCTACAGATATGCGGATAGCATCAACTATTTAAGTGAAGAACGAAGAGTGAAGAGTGAAGAAACAGCGTTCGACGACCATAGGGAAAGTCAATTCAATGGTATGGTGGATGATGGATTGAAGAATCGGGTGCGGGATACAGTTCTGAAAGGTTACAACGAAATCGGAGCCAAGGAAGGAATCAATGCTCCCTTCAACCAACATCCTCATGCCAAGACCATGCTCTTCACTCCACTGAGTTCGATGTCGGGCGTAACGGGCAGCATGGGGCCATTCTTCTGCGAGTTCACCCTCAATGGCGATATCCGTCCGCACGACTATCCTGCCATCTATGCCCACGAGTTTGCCCACTTACTCGGCATTGCCAACGAGGGAGAGGCCAACTTCTACAGTTACATCGTATGCACAGCCTCATCCGACAAAGCTGTGAAGTTCAGCGGATATTACCACATTTTCTTCCACGTACTCCGCAATGTCTTCGATATTTTAGGCGAGAAAGAAGGAGAGAAATTCCTAAAATACATCCGACCAGAAATCATCCAGTTGGCAAAAAGTGACCGCAACTACTGGCTCAGCAAGCGATGCAAGGTGCTCGATGCAGCCCAGGACTTCATCTTCGATCTTTACCTGCGGGGCAATCATGTGGCGGAAGGAAGAAAGAGTTACTCGGGAGTCGTAGGACTGATATTGGCATGGGAAAGTCATCACACGAAATAGGCTGATGCTCTCACGAGTACCAGCCTATTTACTTGAACTGCTTCTGTATTAACAAACCTTCTTTACTGATTTTGAACACGAGGAATACGCTTACCCGGCTGTCCCTTGCCACCCTTGGCACCCCTGGCATGCTGAGCAAAGCGCCTCATCATATTTTTCTCAATCTCATAGACCCGCTGTATCTGCTGTTGGGTCAAGAACTGAGAATACTTCTTGTAATACTTCTGACGGATGTCGAGAATCTTCTCGCTCATCTCGAAACGACGCTTAATATCCTGCTCACTCTGGGTCTCAGAACCTTTCTGATTGCGGCGAATACGAGGACCCAGCGCCCAGATTTCCTTCTGGCATTCCGTATAAGTTTCGATAAATCGAACTGTAGTTTTCTCATCGAAAGCCAAGTCGTGCGCTATATGCTGCGCCTGCTTTTCAGCCAACTGTTCGCGCGAAATGCGCTGTTTCTGATTAGGAGTCTGTGCTAAAACACTTGTCGTAATAGTCATCATTGCGACCATCATCAAAATACTTACAATTCTTTTCATACTTAATCTTTTTAAATTATATTGAATCTGTTTTTTTAGAAAACAGGAAACATCTATCCATTGAATGAAAGAGATTCCTGATATGATTTGAGAGACATATTTAATTATTCAGAAAAACATCCTCCTGGTAAACATCTAAAAGATATGCCTGATCGGCAGCAGACAACTGGGCAAAAGCCTGATCCACCGCCTGGAGTTCTTGTTCTGTCTGAGATGGATGAGAAGGATGAGGCGCAGAGAAGTCGATATGAAGCACCAGAAGTACTGCCACCGATGCAGCCACAGCCAACATGGCGGTCCACATCACCCTCATCAGAGGCCGTTTCTTGTGTTCTATCTTAACCGGTTTAGGAGTATCATTCTTCACCGCCTCCAGAATGTTAGTTTCCATATCCTTGAAGAAACCTTCGGGCGTAGAGTAAGGCATTCGCTTACCCACCTTGTCGAAATCAAATTTTTCAGATTTATTGAAATCAAATTCTGTATTCATATTCTTATTTTTTGAAATCTGTTTTTTATAACCTTTTCAGAACCCTCACTTAATCGTTTGAGTTCATGTACTTCACTATTTTCTCTTTGGCAACATGATAGCTTGCCTTGATGCTGGAAGGCGTGGAATCTGCGATGCGGGCGATTTCGTCGAAAGCGAGTTCATCGTAATATCGCAGGTTGAACGCCAGCTGCTGCTTGGGTGGAAGCGTGAGAATTGCCTTCTGCAGTTTCACCGCCACCTTATCATCATAATCGATGTAATTATCACCAGCGATGAATTGGACTCCCGTGGCAGCCGATTCCAGCGAGACTACCTCTTGTCTCCGCTTACTGATGATGCGCAATGCCTCATTGGTAGCGATGCGGTAAATCCAGCTTCGGAATGAGCAGTCCCCACGATACTGGTCGAACGAACGGTAGATTCTCACGAAAGTTTCCTGAGCTGCATCCTGAGCATCATCATGAGACACTACAAGTCTTCGGATGTGCCAGTAAAGAGGCTCCTGATATTTCATCATCAGCATCCTGAATCCTCTCTCGGGAGATTCCTTCAGCGTGTCGATGATGCCATTGTCATTTATACTCATATTCGTTTATTTTCTTGAACGTTACGATTATTTGACCC
>CAMBBY010000328.1 GCA_945863825.1 uncultured Prevotella sp.
GGTAATAATCGGAATAGCGCAATAGGCACAATGACGGTCGCATCCTTCGGAAATCTTCACGTAAGCATAGTGGCGAGGTGTGGTGAGATGGCGACGACCATTACAAGCAGGCACCTCAGCCATTCCCAGTTCACTGAGAAGAAGTTTGTAGTTATACTTTCCGTAAAACTTATCAACTTCAGGAATTTCAGCTTCCAGTTCTTTCTGATAACGCTGTGAGAGACAACCCATTACATAGAGTTTCCTAACTTTACCTTCTTGCTTGCGCTGCACAAATTCCAGAATCGTATCGATGCTTTCCTGTTTGGCATCCCCGATGAATCCACAAGTATTGATGACTGCTATTTCACCTTGAGGACGTTTGGAGTCATGTACACAGTGATAGCCGTTTGCCTCAAACTGCTTCATCAGCAACTCGCTGTCCACCAGGTTTTTGGAGCAGCCCATTGTAATTATATCGATTTCGTTCTTTTTCACGTTTTCTTAATCTACCGTTTTATTTCTAAATTATGAAATCCTTTAAGCCGTCTTTCGAAAAAGAGGACCTTAATTCCGTTTATCATAGAGAGAAGAAAGACAGCCTCATCTTCGTATATCGCAGAAAAAGTCCTTATTATCAGAGAGAGAGGACTTAGTCTTTCTTGAAGAGAGAATCTACGAACTCTTTCTTGTTGAAGAGCTGCATATCCTCCATTCCCTCACCCAGTCCGATGTACTTCACAGGCACCTTCAACTGATCTGAGATACCGATTACCACACCACCTTTGGCAGTACCATCAAGTTTGGTAATAGCCAAGGAAGTTATGTTTGTAACAGCAGCAAACTGCTTAGCCTGCTCAAAAGCATTCTGTCCGGTACTACCATCGAGCACGAGCATCACCTCATCAGGAGCCTCAGGCAAAACCTTCTTCATGACATCCTTGATTTTCTTGAGTTCATTCATCAGTCCCACCTTGTTGTGCAGTCGTCCGGCAGTATCAATCAGCACCACGTCGGCACCATTAGCCTTAGCACTCTGGAGGGTATCGAAGGCAACAGAAGCTGGATCAGATCCCATCTGCTGCTTCACCACAGGCACCCCAACTCTCTCTCCCCAGATGCTGATCTGCTCAACTGCTGCTGCACGGAAGGTATCAGCGGCACCGAGATAAACCTTTTTGCCAGCCTTCTTAAACTGGTAAGCCAACTTGCCGATGGTAGTAGTTTTACCCACACCATTCACACCGACAACGAGAATGACATAAGGTTTGTGATCGGAAGGCAAATCCCAATCGTCATTATCATCAGAATGATTTTCAGAGAGCAGATTAGCGATTTCCTCGCGGAGGATTCTGTCAAGTTCAGAGGTAGAAACGTACTTATCACGAGCAACTCTCTCTTCGATGCGGCGGATGATTTTCACCGTAGTCTCCACACCGACATCAGAGGTAATCAAAACCTCCTCCAGATCGTCGAGTACATCATCATCAACGGTTGATTTACCTGCTACAGCACGTGCCAACTTACTGAATACACTCTCCTTGGTTTTCTCGAGTCCTTTGTCGAGAGTTTCCTTTTTCTTATTATTAAAAAAACCGAATAATCCCATAAGATATAATATTTTCTGCAAAGATAATAGAAAAAGCTAACAACACCAAATTATATTGCAACTTTTTCATAGAAATAAGAAACAAATGAGAAAGATTAAAGAAATGACAAATGAGAAGAAAAGAAAAGGTCGCAACTCGGTAGAGTTACGACCCATGAATATATTAAGTACTAAATGATTAGTCCTTGAAGAAATCCTTAACAGCCTCGTTAGGTACCATCTTCTCATCGAAAACGTAAGCACCAGTCTTAGGGCTCTTAACCATCTTGATAACCTTTGTATATGCGCGACCATCCATGTTACCTTCGTGGAGGGTAGCAACCGCTTTCTTTGCCATAGTCTATTTAATTGATAAAATTGTTTATAAACTTGTAAGCGAACTTACTTAATCTCCTTGTGAAGAGTCATCTTCTTAAGGATTGGGTTGTACTTCATCAACTCAAGACGCTCAGGAGTGTTCTTACGATTCTTTGTAGTCACGTAACGGCTTGTACCTGGCATACCACTGTTCTTATGCTCAGTGCACTCGAGGATAACTTGTACTCTATTACCTTTTGCTTTCTTTGCCATGATATTTATTCTCCTATTACTTTAATGTCTTTCCAATCTACGTAACCCTTAGACACAGCCTGCTTCAGGGCAGCGTCAAGACCTACCTTGTTAATGAGACGAAGACCAGCAGCGCTGATCTTAAGGCTAATCCAGCACTCTTCTTCTACATAGTAGAATTTCTTGCTGAAGAGGTTAACGTCAAAGCTTCTCTTTGTACGGTGCTTTGAGTGAGACACATTGCAACCTAACTGTGCCTTCTTACCTGTAATTTGACAAATCTTAGACATTTCTATCTTTAATTTTCTAATTCGTTAATTGATACCTATTCCAAACAGGGTGCAAAATTACAAATAATTCTCGTATATACAAAATATTCCTTAGCAGAAACTCAACTTTTAAGTTTTTTTTGCTTTTATCTTCCCCTTTTCTCCTCGATTCCCCATTTTTCACTTCAACATAAAAGAAAAAGGAGTTGCGTCACAGGTCGTCCAAATTGCTATTTTATTCATCGGATGACACGGAATTTATTCGGAGGGTTCTTGCTGCAACGATTACTCACGGATTGGCGCAGAGGCGACCTATTCGGTCGTTACAGATACCCTCTGAGAATGGAAAATATCCCACGAAGAAAAATCTGTGTAATCTGTGAAATCTGTGGGACAAAAAAACTTCCACGAAGAAAAATCTGCGTCATCTGCGAAATCTGCGTGACACAAAACAATAAAGGAATTCTTCGGCCAGCCATTGGCCAGCGGCCAAATATCCGCGAAAATCCGTGAGTAATCCGATAAGCAAGAATGCCTCCGATTCCTCCGTAAAATCCGATGAAACAAAACTTTGAAGAAATGAAAAAGAGGAAGTGCCATGAACTTATGACACACCCTCTAATATTTTCTAATATCTTGATAAAAGAACTTTATCGTCCTGCAAATCCTGACAGAATAAAAAGAACTTAATCCTTCTGCAAATCCTGACAGAAGAAGAGCTTAATCTTTCTTCAAATCCTCTTCGTGCTCCTTGAGAAAGGCGAACATAGACTTCAACGCAGTATTAGTAGCGATGGCGAGATTGATGTCACGCCCGAAATCCCCTGTAAGTTTC
>CAMBBY010000329.1 GCA_945863825.1 uncultured Prevotella sp.
GAATGGCAACAAAAAACAGGGCATAGGTGAGGGAAGCCAGATACTCGGCTGAAATGACATTCCTGATGAGGCCTAACAGGTCGTCCTTGATGCCGTATGTTCCGAAAACGATGGCAAGGAACTCGCTCAGGACATAAAGAAAAAGTGGATTCATTCCGAAAGACAGAAACAGAACTGTTATCGGATTCTCCTTTGTTTTTATCGTCTTTCCTTCTGCATTTGCTTCATTCTTTCCTTCTGCACTGATTTCACCCCTGTCAATCCATTGGATGAGCAGACTCAAGATCCAGGCAGCAAAACCACAGGTCACAAATACATAGCTTGGACTCCATATTCTCTTATTGATGCCGAAACCAATCAAGGAAAGGAAGAAACCAAGAATGAGCATGACAAGACCACTGATTTTCAAAAACTTAATTTTGGAATGAACGTTCTGACCTGCAATGCTGATGTATTTGCAACAGAGGAAACCTATCATCGTATGGGCGATGGCTGGCAATGTGCTCAGCAGTCCTTCGGGATCTACCGGACTCTTATGATAGAGGTGATCGTAGCCGAAAAAATGGAGATCTGCCTGGGCGATGATGTTGACTGATGCATCGTAGGCATAACCGTTGCCGAAAGCTAAGATGCCCATATAGACTATGATGATGCCGAGGATGATATGGATAAAATACCGTTGGTTGATATGGATGGCCAACAGGGATACAATGCCATAACAGAGGGCTATGCGCTGTAAGACTGCCCATATACGCAGATGCGCAAAGTCTAATCCATTACCCGAACAAATCATGTCAAACCAGTTGATACTGAGTCCGATAAGGAAAAGCAAGATGGTGCGTTTTGCGATTTTTCTGTAGATAATTAGCGAGGGCTTAAACTCCGTCTTTCTCAAAGACAGATAGGTGGACATACCCATCATAAAGAGGAAGAAAGGAAAGACCAGGTCGCAGGGAGTCAAGCCGTTCCACTTGCTATGCGTCAGAATATGATAGTTCTGTTCACCGCCATTATTGACCAATATCATGAGGGCTACTGTGAGCCCTCGCATGATATCCAGAGATTTGAGTCTGATCATAGTTTTCTGGGTGTTTTATCTTGTTCTTAATAGTTCTTATCTGATAAAATTGATAACTTCCTTCGCCACTTCCACACAGTCTCCTTCAGGTTGATCACTGTAGGTATTGTGCTGCAGAGTCCATGGTTCCTCTATAGCATACCAGTCAATTACCGGACCGCCAGGCAATGCCATTTGGAAGAGTTCGGCAGCAGTCTTGTTAGCATTCTTGCCACCGCCTAACGCTTCGTAATCCACTTGGGTGCTGGCTTTCATCTGGTCTTTTAATGCCTTCATATAGGTACTCCATCTCTTGTAGTAGAAGTCTTTCAGTAAACCTTGCCATTCCTTGTGTGCATAGTCTCGGAGCCCTCCCTTATCAGCACAGGTGCGGTTTCCCCATGTGGTAATCTGTACACGAGCATTCCATTCATATTGGTCTTTCTCTGCCGTAGTCTTGCCGATTTTGCGTGCCTGTTCTGTCCAATGTCCCAGACGGAATTCAGAACGGGTGCCTAAGAGTTTGTCCTGCAGGAGAATCATCTTCAGGAATCGGTCTGCATTCTTGTCAAAGTCTTTACGGGCAAAGGCATGGTAGTCGGCAATCGTCTGCAGGTACTGTTTTCTGCCCTGATCGGCGAGGGCCTGTCGGCAGATATCCACGAGATCATATTCGTAGTTGTTGTTTCCTTTGTATTTATCAGCTACTTGTGCGAAGAGGATGGCAGCCTGTCGGGTGTCTTCCGGATCATAGTAGTTGTGCATTTTCGACCAGCTGGAAACCTGGAAATTGTTTAATGATGGGCGTCCGCAGAAGATGCTCTCATGGGGACCTTGCTGGTTGTTGCCGAGCGGACAGTTGTAGATGCTTTTTGCAAGCAAAGTCCAGGCTTTCACGATTGTGTCATCGTGGACGCCATATCTGGCAAAGCAGTATTCCTGGATCCATTCTTCCTTGGTCATCTTCTCCGCTCTCCAAGGCAGTTCGCTCATCAGTTCGAACATCACCGGGTTGTTTTCTGAACCTTCCATCGTAAAGCCCCAGCCCTTCAGTGAAGAGTTAGTGATGAGTGAAGAATTCTCTTGCTTTTGGGTGTCCGTTTTCCCCGTTCCGAGATAAAAGTTGTTGAGAAGCTGATCCATTCTTCCATGAAGACCCACGTTTCCGCCAAAGTTCTCCAGAAGACAGAAGAGCCATTGATGCTTGCCGTATCCACCTTCCCGTTTCCAGATACTCGGACTTCCGAACATCGGGCGGCATTCAGAGAAGAGGTCGAGTATGAGGAGGTCGCCAACCTTCAGATTTTCTATCATCTGTGGACGTGGATTCTCGGTCCATCCCTGAACCACCCACACTGCCTCAGAATTGGCACGCTTCATGGCATCCATCAGCACCTTTCCTGCTTTTCCGTAATCAACGGCAGCATCATCATTGCTTTCGTGGAAAGGATCCATGGAGTAATAGGAAGCCTTACCGAAGAGATGGGTGAGCTCCTTATAATATAGGTCTGCGATTTCTGCAAATCGGGCATCCGTAGGCGATAGGTTGGCAGGGCGCTGATAACCATTCCAGCGACCACCATCAGTCACGTTGAGTCCTAACTTTTCTTTGGCGTCATGAGGCATCATACCGCAATAGCCCGGCAAGACAGGTTTCATACCAAGCTCTTTCATTCTTGCCAATATCTTCTTCTGCAATACTTCCTGTTGCTTGTACCAGTTGAGTGGCAGCGGACCGCCCCATCCCTCGAGGTTGTTCATTTCCCACCAAGCCAGGAAAGCAGGACCGGCAATGAATTTGCCGACTTCTTCCTCTGTATAGCCTAACTTGAGGAGCATGTTTCTCCATACACATTCTTCGCCTACGATGGCAAGCGGCATGTTGATGCCATGCAGAGCCATCCAGTCGATTTCTTTCTGCAAACGGTTCCAGTCCCAGAAAGCCATCGAGTAGGAGAAGGTGCAGTAGTTGAAATCATAGCGCAATTTGAGATCTGTCTCATGGCGCTCCTTTTTCTCAACTCGTGGCAATACGGCAGGTATTTTAGCCGTCATATTGTTCCAGGAGATATGGATGCCGGCATAATGTTTGAGATACCAGTTGACACCCACGGCAATATTCACCCAAGAGTTGCCTCGGATGATGATAGGAGATGAAGTTTTCCTGCTGTTGGAG
>CAMBBY010000330.1 GCA_945863825.1 uncultured Prevotella sp.
CGTCACCACGTCCCACATGATGACCTTGTAAGTGCGGTGCAGCCACCAATACTCACTTGGTCGCATCCAGCCGTGAGGTGGACGGAAGAGATGGGCATGGATGATGTCGTTCGCCTTATTGGTGTTGAGCACGTAGGAGATGACACGATGCTTGAAGGCACCGATATGATTGAAGGTATGGTTACCTATCTGATGCCCCTCTGCTACAATCTGGTTGTAGAGATCGTGGTTGCGCAATACGTTTTCGCCCACCATGAAGAAGGTAGCCTTGATATTGTACTTTCTCAAGGTTTCCAGGATGAATGGGGTGGATTCGGGAATCGGACCGTCATCGAATGTGAGATACACCGAATGGTCGTTCTTGTCCATTCTCCATATTGCTTTCGGATATAACCATCTGAGCCATTTGGCAGGTTGCTCTATGAACATAGGAATATCTTGATTAGGGGATGATACAAAAAGGGAGACCTAGCAAAAATGCCAGGTCTTCCTTGATATTCTTTATTTTACTGATTGCCTCGTGGCTATGTTTTATTGACAGCCTTGTGGCAATGCTTCAGTTTTTACTGGTTGCCCTGTGGCATGCTGCCGCCTCTGCCGCGATAGAGTGTATAGAGAGCATTGAGCTGCTTCTCATAACTCTTCTGCAACTGAGGGCTTACCATACCTGCCACATCGCAGACACTCTGCATAATCATGATCTGACGGATGCAGTCGTTCTGGCTCTGCAGGAAGCGGACGTTGGTCAATGAGAGGTAATAGTCGAGATACTCGTGAGCATTCTTCCAGACAGCCTCTACATATTCCTTACCCTTTGCCTTCTGACCGGTGAGCAGCCAGCCGCGAGCCATATCCAGACCACCGCTCATATAATCGAGGGTGACATTGTATGCAGGAATCTCCACATCAGCCTTCTTCAGGATGTTGATAGCCTTCTGGTTCTTGCCGTCGGCGATGAGCTGGAGGGCTGTCTGGGCGAGCAGGCGACGGTGGGTATAGCACATACGCATGGTAGTCTCGTCGATATAGAGTCCCTTCTGCTTCAGGTTACCGAACTTGAATCGGGTCATGATGTTGTGATAGGTCTTCTCAGCATCGAAGTTCTTCGCACCTGGCTTGTTGGTGGTGAACGGAGTGATACGGTTCACGAGGCCCTCCTGTACGAAGTTGTCGCCAAGGTTCATATAGTTCTCCTGTCCCACGGTAAGAGCCACGTAGATAGGACGTGTCCAGTTGCACTGTGACAGCATTTCGAGCATCATCAGGTCGCCCTTGTAGAGAGCATTCTTGCCTGCGAGTGAAATCACCATCTTGTCTGGGATGGTATCAGAAGCCATCATCATGCCGCTCTTCTTCACAGCCTCCTTGTCGATTGTTACATAGACGGTGTCTGTAGGGATGAAGTGCATGTCTGAGTTCTTGCTGCGTACCCAGTACTTCAGGATGTTCTTGAGCTCGAAAGGCTCATCACCAAACTGCTTCTTGGCATTCACTGGATCCTGCTTGTAGAAGTCGAGAATCTGCTGCTTAGCCTCTGGCTGGACAGAAACATACTCGTTGGTACCCGAACAGAAGTCGAGACGTGGCCAGGTGATTGGCACGGATGGTGAGTTGTATGCAGGACGCATCATCTGGTCGATATACCAGTCGGTCTGCAGATAGCTCAGGTTACATACGCGGGCATCTGTACCTACGCCTTCTACCTCCTGGTTGTACCAGAGTGGGAAGGTATCGTTATCACCATTGGTGAAGATGATAGGGTTGCCTTTCTCCTGGAGCGACATCAGATAGTTCTGACCGAAGTCGCGGCAGGTGTAACGTCCTGAACGGTCGTGATCATCCCAGGTCTGTGATGCCATCTGAATAGGAACGAGCAGGGTTACCACAGCCACGATAGCTGTTACGGCAGTACCACTGAGCTTCATCTTCTGCTTCAGAAGGTCGATGATGGCGAGAACGCCAAGACCGCACCAGATAGCGTATGCATAGAATGAACCGGCGTAGGCATAGTCACGCTCACGTGGCTGCATAGGAGTCTGGTTCAGATAGAGCACGATGGCAAGACCTGTCATGAAGAACAGGAAGAATACCACCCAGAACTGCTGGATACCTACAGGGAGAATCTCCTCTGTCTCCACGCCGTTCTTGATGACCTTGCGCTTGCGGGTGTACCAAGCCTGCCAGAAGAGACCGATGAGACCGAGAATCAGCGGCATGCAGTAGAACACGTTGTGTCCCTTGTTTGCCTTCAGGTCGTCTGGCATTTTGCTCTGGTCGCCATAGAGAGCGTTGTCGATGAATGGGAAACCGGTAATCCAGTTACCGTGCTCAGGCTCACCGTTGCCCTGGATATCGTTCTGTCGTCCGGCAAAGTTCCACATGAAGTAGCGCCAGTACATGAAGTTGCACTGATAGGAGAGGAAGAAACGGATATTCTCCATCTGTGTAGGAACCTTCACCATCATGTTCTCACCACAACGGTCGTAAGGCACCTGGTTACCCTCTACGCCACCCATCCAGTCTTCGTATGTCTGGGCATGAGCCGAACTGTGCATACGTGGGAAGAGCATATTCTGTGCATATACATACTTGTTCTTATGGCTTACTACGAAGTAAGAGTCCTTCTCATCGGCAGAAGCCTTCTCCTTGCGCTGATAAACAGGTGCACCTTCCTTCGTCACAGGCTTGCACATGTTGCCGTCAGCTTCGAGAGCCACCTGAGAAGTGTAAGCCTGACCATAGAGCAATGGAGTATCGCCATACTGGTCGCGGCTCAGATAACTGCCCAGGGTGAAGATATCCTCAGGAGAGTTCTGGTCCATAGGAGGGTTGGCGGATGAACGGATTACGATGAGCGCATAGCTTGAGTAACCGATCATCAGCATCAGCATGCAGAGCAATGCTGTGTTCTTGATGCGTGCAGAGATGAGGGGCAGCAGCTGCATCTTCTTCTTCTCGATGCCTGTAGCCTGGTCAACGCCGGTTACTACTTCCTTCTTACGCTTGTAGTTGAGTACAAACCAGAGGATCGTCAGGATGATGATGCCGGTGATGACTGCGCTCCATCCATATCCGAAGAATGGGATGCCGAGCATGCCGAAACCGAGAACGAAGGCGATGTTCTGCTTCTTCTCGTTCTTCTCTGATGCATTGTAGGTCTCGTAGATACCCCAGATAACAGAGGCTACGAGGCAGATGATATATACGATTTCACCGGTATTGAATGG
>CAMBBY010000331.1 GCA_945863825.1 uncultured Prevotella sp.
AGATTCGCCTTAGTCTCGTGGGCTCGGAGATGTGTATAAGAGACAGCATTTCTATTTGTCGTTTTATTTTTGTAACTTTGACGGCAGAAATAAAAAATAATTAAGATGCATTTTAAATGGAATTATGAAGCACCTACACCAGAGCAAGAAAAAACAGCAAAGGAACTGGGCGAAAAGCTAAGCATCAGCCCTATCTTAGGACAGCTTCTCATCCAAAGAGGCATTACGACGGAATCGGCAGCCAAACGTTTTTTCAGACCCCAGCTTGCCGACCTAATCAATCCATTCCTCATGAAGGATATGGACATAGCCGTTGACCGCCTCAATGATGCGATGGGACGCAAGGAGCGCATCCTTGTCTATGGCGATTACGACGTAGATGGATGCACCGCCGTAGCTTTGGTCTATAAGTTCCTGCAGCAATTCTATTCCAACATCGATTACTATATCCCCGACAGATATGACGAGGGATACGGAGTCAGCAAGAAAGGAATAGACTTTGCCAACGAGACAGGTGTAAAACTGATTATCATCCTTGACTGTGGCATCAAAGCCATCAAGGAAATAGAATATGCCAAGTCTCTTGGCATAGATTTCATCATTTGTGATCACCACGTACCAGACGAGGTGATGCCTCCTGCTGTGGCTATTCTCAACCCTAAGCGTCCTGACGATACCTTTCCGTTCAAGCACCTTTGCGGATGTGGCGTAGGCTTTAAATTCATGCAGGCCTTCGCCAAGAACAACAACATTCCGTTCTCCAGACTCATCCCGCTGCTCGACTTCTGTGCCGTGAGCATCGCTGCCGACATCGTGCCTGTCGAGGAAGAAAACCGTATCCTTGCTTTCCATGGTCTCAAGTTGCTCAATACCAATCCAAGTATCGGCTTGCGTTCCATCATTGATATCTGCGGACTCAATGGTAGAGAAATCTCAATGAGCGACATCGTATTCAAGATTGGTCCACGCATCAATGCTTCAGGAAGAATGGAAAACGGCAAACTGAGCGTTGACCTGCTGGTAGAAAGAGATTTTGCTACTGCCATCCGCATGGCAAAACACATCAATGAATACAACGAACAACGTAAGGACATCGACAAGCAGATGACGGAGGAAGCCAATGGTATCGTGTCAAGACTCGAAACCCAGAAGCACAACTCCAGTATTGTGCTCTACGATGAAGGATGGAAAAAAGGAGTCATCGGCATTGTTGCCTCAAGACTCACGGAAATCTATTTCCGCCCTACCGTCGTTCTGACCAAAGATGGTGACATGGCCACAGGCTCAGCACGCAGTGTTACGGGCTTTGATGTCTATTCTGCCATCAAGAGTTGCCGCGATATTCTCATGAATTTCGGTGGACATACATACGCTGCCGGACTTACTCTGAAATGGGATAAGGTAAGAGAATTCAGAGAAAGATTCCAGAAATATGTAGAGGAACATATCGCTCCAGAGCAGACAGAAGCCTTGCTTCATATTGACGCGAAGATTGATTTCAAAGACATCACCAAGCACCTGTACAGTGACCTGAAACGGTTTGCACCTTTTGGACCAGGCAATCAAAAGCCGATATTCTGCACGACCAAAGTGTATGACTATGGTACAAGCAAAGTAGTAGGAAGGGAACAGGAGCACATCAAGCTGGAACTTGTGGACTCTAAGTCGAGCAACGTGGTCAACGGCATTGCCTTCGGACAAAGTGCCGCTGCACGATACATCAAGAGCAAACGGAGTTTCGACATTGTATATACCATAGAAGACAATATCTTCAAGAAGAATCAGGTACAACTGCAAATTGAGGATATCCGTCCGAACAACAGTGAGAAATAGGAAAACTCCTGATTTCTGACTCCAACAGACCCAAATGACTAAATGACAGATAAATTTCAAGAGATATTGCGAACATACTGGGGGTATCCTGACTTCCGTGGCATACAGAGAGACATTATCGAAAGTATATCACAGGGTAAGGATACCCTCGGTCTTATGCCTACTGGTGGTGGAAAATCCATCACTTTTCAGGTTCCTGCACTCGCCCAGGATGGCGTTTGCATCGTGATTACGCCCCTCATAGCCCTCATGAAAGACCAGGTTAGCCACCTCAAGGAACGCGGTATCCTGGCAGATGCTATCTATGCCGACAAATCCAGAAGTGAAATCATACAGACACTTGAGAATTGTATCTTTGGCGGAGTCAAGATTCTGTATGTCTCTCCAGAAAGACTTTCTACGGATATTTTCCAGACCAAATTACGCCACATCAAAGTAAGCTTTATCACAGTGGATGAAGCCCACTGTATCAGTCAGTGGGGATATGATTTCCGTCCTTCTTATCTGAAGATTTCAGATATCAGAAAGCTGAAACCGGGAACACCTATCCTGGCACTTACTGCCACGGCTACCCCAGAAGTCGTAGATGATATCCAGAACCAACTCCAGTTTTCTGAAAAGAATGTGTTCAAAATGAGTTTTGAACGCAAAAACCTGGCATATATTGTACGCATTACGACCGACAAGCATGGCGAAATGGTTCATATCCTGAAATGTGTACAGGGTTCTGCCATCGTCTATGTCAGAAGCCGCCGCCGTACGAAGGAAATAGCAGAAATCCTCAATAAGAACGGCATCCCTGCCACTTTCTATCATGCCGGACTTGACCCAGCCGTAAAGGATGAACGACAGAGAGATTGGCAGGAAGATCAGATAAGAGTGATGGTTGCTACCAATGCCTTCGGTATGGGTATCGACAAACCCGATGTGAGAATGGTCATCCATATAGATTGCCCAGACTCTCTGGAAGCTTATTTCCAGGAGGCTGGTCGTGCGGGTAGAGATGGCAACAAATCATACGCAGTACTACTCTATGATGCCAGCGACGAACGCAAACTGACCAAACGCATCAACGATACCTTTCCAGAGAAAGAACTAATCAGGGATATCTACGAACACCTCGCCTATTTCTTCCAAATAGGTGTGGGGAGCGGTTGCGGAAAAACTTTCGAATTCAACATAGAGAAATTCAGCTATATCTATAAGTATTACCCTACAAAAGTAGATGCTGCTTTGAGAATACTGGAACAGTGTGGCTACATTCATTACGAAGACAATCCCGACGGGAAAGCCCGCCTCATGTTCAACCTGAACAGAAGCGACCTTTATCCTGTCTCTTATACACATCTGACGCTGCCGACGATACTCCTTGTGTA
>CAMBBY010000332.1 GCA_945863825.1 uncultured Prevotella sp.
GATTCGCCTTAGTCTCGTGGGCTCGGAGATGTGTATAAGAGACAGGCTGTAACTCCTGATCGCAAATCTCAAAGTCGAAGTGGTGCGAAAAAGAATAATAAATTGAGAAATGGAAAGAAAAAATAAAAACTTCGTCAAAGTGATAGCTCTTTGTCTGCCGCTTTTACTGGGTGCATGTGGTACCAAGAAGGTTGTAGAAGGGAATGGTTCGACTTCTACTTCCCAGTCCCAGAATGTAAATTATAGTCGCGGACACCAGAGTGAAGCGTTAAAGAAATTGACCTTCGTGCAGAAAGTTTCTGACAACCAGGTCTATTCTAAGAATATTGTTGGCAATATGTCGTTCAGTCTTCAGATGGGCAGCAAGGACATTTCTGTGCCAGGTGCTCTTCGCATGAGAAAGGACCAGGTGATTCGTATCCAACTTTTTATTCCTATCTTAGGTACAGAGGTTGGCAGACTGGAATTCACTCCAGACTATGTGCTGATTATCGACCGTTTGCACAAGGAATATATCAAGGCGGATTACAATCAGGTGGATTTCCTGAAGAAACAGGGAGTTAATTTCTATTCCTTGCAAGCCTTGTTCTGGAATCAACTCTTGTTGCCTGGTAACCAGAGAGTTTCTGAATCAGACTTGAAGAAATTTGATGCCGACTTGGATGTTGCTGGCGATGTGGTGCCAGTTTCTTTCAAACAGGGGAACATGACCTACGCCTGGGGTGCTGACCGTAATACAGGTCGTATCTTACAGTCTGATGTGAAGTATAAGACAGCCAACAGCAATTCGGTGCTTCATATAGACTATAGCAATTTTAAGAATGTAGGAGTAAAACAATTTCCAGCCTCTCTGAAACTGAAGTTTATGACCGATTTTGCGAAATCTGACAAAGAAATGCAGATTTCCATTGATATGAATGCGGTAAAGACAGATAGTAATTGGGAGGCAGAGACTAAGGTGTCAGATAAATATAAAAAGGTATCTCCTGAGGATGTCCTCAGTAAAATCATGAATATGTAATGAGACGTATATTATTATTCATATTAGCACTTTCTTTTACGCTTTCTCCTTTTGCGCAACATAAAACTACGAGGAAGAAAGCGACAGTAACTGCTCACAAGAAGGTAGTTCGTAAGACTCCTCACAAGAAAGTTGTAAGAAGAAAGCCGGTTGCCAGGAAAACAACTCCTGCTGCCCCTTCTCAAGCAGAGAGAAAGGCTGCTACCTATAGCAATGCTTCTATCAGAGGATTGCAGGGTCAGCGTGCCAATATCCAAAAGAAAATCAGGGAGCAGGAACAGGCTCTTCGTAGGAATAAGGAGGATGTGAAGAAACGCTTACAAGACTTGATGGCTATCAATGGTGAGATAGATCAGCGACAGAAGAATATTGAAGGTATCCAGAAGGATATTCAGCATATTGATGGCAATATCGGTATTTTGAATGCTCAGCTCAAGACCTTGGAGCAACAGTTGCAGGACCGTAAAAACAAGTATATCCGCTCGATGAGATATATGAGCCGTCATCATTCGGTACAGGAGAAACTGATGTTTATTTTTAGTGCCAAGAGTTTGTCACAGATGTATCGCCGCCTGTCTTTCATCCGTCAATATTCTGCTTTCCAAAAAGCTCAGGGTGGAGCTGTTAAGGCGAAACAAAACCAGGTGAATGACAAGCACAGACAACTGCAGACGGTCAAGGGCCATAAGAATAATCTGTTGTATAAAGGAAAACAGGAGAAGACTGTACTGGAAGGAAAACAGCAGGAACAGAAAGTGGTAGTTCAGGGACTTCAAAAGCAACAGAAGACTATTCTGGCTGTTATTGCAGACCAGCGCCAGAAGGATGCTGCCATCAATGCTCAGATTGATCGGTTGATAGCACAGGAAGTTGCAAAAGCCCGTGCCCGTGCTGCAGCTGAGGCTAAACGCAAGGCTGCTGCAGCTGCTGCAGCCAAAAAGCGAGCTGCAGAATTGGCTCGTAAGAAAGCTGCTGCAGAAGCAGCTGCTCGTGAAAATGCCCGACGAATTGCTGAGGCGAAAGCGCGTGAAGCTGCTGCAGAGGCTGCAAGACGTAAGGCAGCTGAAGAAGCAAGATTGGCACAGGAGGCTGCAAAGAAAGCTCAAGAGGAAGCTGTCCGACAAGCTGAGGCTAAAGCAAAGGAGAAGGCTCAGGCTGCTGCTCGTGCTGCTGCAGAAGCTGCTGCCAGAGCTGCTGCTGAACAGGCTGCCAAACAAGCTGCTGCTGAACAGGCTGCCCGTGAGGCTGAGGCTAATCGTAAGGCTGCCGAGTTGAAGGCTAAAGCTGATGCTGAGCGCAGTAAGAAGGAAATTGCTGAGGCTAAACAGGATGCGCAGGAAGCGGCTACCCTGAGTACGGTTGACCGTATGTTGAGTGGTGGTTTCGAGTCTAATCGTGGTCGCTTGCCGATGCCGATTAGCGGCAGTTATCGCATTGTGAGTCATTTCGGACAATATAATGTAGAAGGCTTAAAGGGCGTCACACTGGATAATAAGGGTATCAATATCTTAGGTAAACCTGGTTGTGTGGCTCGTAGCATTTATGATGGTGAGGTTAGTGCTGTCTTCGGATATGGAGGAATGTGGAATGTCCTTGTTCGTCATGGTGCTTATATCTCTGTCTATTGTAACTTGAAATCTGTCAGCGTTCATAAGGGACAGCGAGTTTCGGCTCGTCAGGCTTTAGGTGCTGTAGGATCTGATCATATTCTCCAATTCCAGTTGCGTAAGGAAACGGCAAAACTGAATCCTGAAGCTTGGCTTGGAAGATAGAAAAATAGGGTGGCGGCTAACGAATTGCATAATTTGTTGGCCGCCATCTTTTGTTGTTATATATTAGGATTTTTTGTAAGAAACACTTTCTTGAAAACCTGTTCAAAAGTTCAGATATTTGTGCAAACGTTTGCTCACGAAAAACTTGGGAATTTCTTAATATCTTGCTAATAGTTAAGGAATTTATGGATATTTTTGCAAACGGAATAGATTAGTAACTAAATATCTTTAAACTTAATTATGCAAAAGAATTACGAGTATGATTATAGCACAGGGTGCTGCCAATGACGACCCACGTGTATATATGCATGCTGCCATGCACGAGAATCCTGCCGATCCTGTCTCTTATACACATCTGACGCTGCCGACGATACTCCTTGTGT
>CAMBBY010000333.1 GCA_945863825.1 uncultured Prevotella sp.
TCCTCTATACACCACCCGATGTTCATTATTCAGCAGTTGCCATCCTAAACTTCGCTCAAAATCCTGTACCCTTTTCTCTATTTCAACCTGTTCATCAGGATCTGCATCAACATAATAACTATAATCGTGATTGCCCAAGATACTATAAACTCCATCCTTTGCTTTCAACGAACGAAGCATCTGATAATAAGGTACTAATTCTGAAGGATGTGCATTTTGCAAATCACCCGTAAAGCAAATCATGTCAGGATGCTGTGCCTGAATGCTGTCAATATCCCGCTGAGGAATATCCGACCTCCAACCATAATAGGAGCCGAGATGGAAATCACTAAACAGGACTATTCTATACCCATCGAAGTTCTTTGGTAAATCAGACAGATATATGGTGACTTGTTTCACTTCCAGTTTACGGAAGCCTAAAGTAAATCCATAGACAAACGTCACGAAAGCCACAATAGCCAAAACGAGTCCAACCGTTCGTCCCCAATTCTTCTCTAAATGAAAATATCTTTTGCAGCACCAGCCTAAGGAACTGCAGAAAGCAAAGACAAACTCCGGCACAGCACAGACCGCCATCAGAGCGAACCAGATATCAACCAGCAAGGGATTTTTCGGTACAAAGTTTGGCAGAAAAGCCAAATATACACTATATCCCCAAACTATCATAGCAGGAATCCACAACAGAAACCTTTTCCTACCAGTTACCTTCTGGAATTCAGTCTTGAATATCCATAAATAAGGCAATACGGTACCCAATATAATGGGTATAAGTATTCTATATATCATTTTTTCATCAAACTTGATTGCAAGAATCTCCGCATGAGTTCCACCGGAATACCACGTCTATTTGCATAATCTCTCAACTGATCCTCCCCTATCTTTCCCAGTTCAAAATAATGCGCCTTGGGATGAGAAAACATCAAGCCCGACACACTGGCATGGGGCGTCATCATACCACTTTCAGTAAGTCTGATACCAACCTCTTTCATCCCAAGAATTTCATCCAGGAGAAAATTGATACTGGTATCCGGCATGGAAGGATAGCCCACTGCAGGGCGAATACCCTGATAGTCCTCTCGAAGGAGCTGCTCCATCGTCAACTTTTCATCTGCAGCATATCCCCAGAAAGTAGTTCTAACTTCCTGATGCATACGCTCAGCTGTGGCTTCTGCCAACCGGTCACTAAGAGTTTGTGCCAACATCGACTGATAATCATCATGACGATACAACTCCACAATTTCCGCATCAACCGTAGCACAAAAGATACCCAAGAAATCCGTCTTTCCCATATAGATGGGGCGCAAGAAATCTGACAGACACAAATTAGGTTGCCCATCCGCAGAAACCTTTTGCTGACGGAGCATGGGAATACGAACCTCCGAGCGAATGGTCTGACCGTTGATTTTATCATTCAAATCATCGATTAAGACGATATCATCCCCATCACTACAGGCTTTCATCAATCGAAACAAAGCATGAGTATGATATTTACCATACCAAGACTTCAACATCAGAAGCGCCTCCTGTTTCATTTTTTCTTTTTCGCCTGCAGGCTTACCACTCAGTCCCCAAGCATGAAAAAAATAGAGCCAATTGATATACGGTACTATATCCGCAATATCGTACGTCAAAACCTTTCTCAAAATCTAAGAATTTATGATTTTCTAAAAGTTAGTTCTTCACCACGATAAGCCTCATCAAACTCTCCCTTATTATATATAAGGTGTCCATTACAGATCGTTTGCTCCACTTGCCATTGGTATTCATGTCCCTCCATAGGACTCCAGCCGCATTTACTTTGGATGATTTCTTTCTGAACAGTCCAAGCAGTATGAGGGCGAACAATGACAATATCTGCCTGATAGCCCGGGCGCAAAAAGCCACGTTTGTCCACATGAAAGAGTTTGGCAGGATGATGAGACATCACCTCTACCATTCTTTCAATAGAAAGAACACCTTTATCCACCAATTCCAACATACTTACCAATGAGAATTGCACCATCGGCATACCTGAAGCTGCCTTGGCACAACCGCCCTGCTTGTCTTTCCATTCATGAGGAGCATGATCAGTACCAACAACCGAAATTCGCCCATCAGCCAAAGCCTCACGTAATGCCTTTCTATCATTCACCGTCTTAATAGCAGGATTACATTTGATGAAAGCTTTCTTGTCTGCATAATCCTCATCCGAGAAATAAAGATGCGCAATGACAGCTTCACCAGTAATATTCTCATCTTTTCCGAAGAATTCCAGTTCACGAGCGGTAGTCACATGCGCAATATGCAGATGAGCCCCAGACTCCTTTGCCAATTTAACAGCCAGACTACTACTTTCGTAACAAGCCTCAACACTACGGATTTCCGGATGGAATTTTACATCCGGATCTTCACCATATTTTTCCTGATAGGCAGCCATATTGCGATTGATAATATCAGTATCCTCGCAATGAGTCATCACAGGCAGTCCCATTTTTTTGGCTTTAACAAATATCTGTTGCAAAGACTCATACTTATCCACCAGCATATTGCCTGTGCTGGAACCCATAAAGAGTTTAATACCCGGAATACGATGAACATCCAATCTATCAAATAAATCTACATTATCATTGGTTGCACCAAAAAAGAAACTATAGTTAACATGACTTTTCTGAGCACCTAATGCAAACTTATCCTCCAAAGCCTCCAAAGTCGTAGTTTGAGGATTGGTATTAGGCATTTCGAAGTAAGAAGTCACACCACCAAAGGCGGCAGCTCTACTCTCGCTCTCAATATCAGCCTTACGTGTCAAACCCGGTTCACGGAAATGCACATGATCATCTATCACACCAGGCAAAACAAAACACCCCGAGGCATCAATGACTTGATCATAGATTCCACGAGGTGCCTTACCTTCATATATTTCTTCAATTTGTTCACCATCGACAACAAGGTCGCCCAAGAAAGAGCGTCCTTCATTGACAATAGTTCCGTTTTTTATTAATGTTCTCATCATAATTCTACAGATTAATTACCGAAGCCATTACCTCCCGCAGTCTGATTCTCCGGAATAGTAGGTTTAGCCAGATCATTAGCAGTTGGAGCAGGAGCTGCATTCGGATCCACTTGAGGTGCTTGCATTGCAGAAGCATCCTGTCCTGCATCTCTTGTACCATTCATAATCTGCTCATTTT
>CAMBBY010000334.1 GCA_945863825.1 uncultured Prevotella sp.
AGGCTAAAGAAAGATATTCAAGAACCCCTTGAAAAGTTATAGTCCCCACTTTGAAAAAGTTCAGGAACCCCTTTAAAAAGTTCAGGAACCATTAAAAAATCAGAAACCATTAAAAATCAAGAACCATAAAAAAGTTCCAAAAAACCTTTTCTATATGAGGTTTCAAGGAACTTTTTCAAAACACTATTTTGTGACTAATACGATTCTCTTTGTTTTCAGATTACCTTTCTGAACGCCAGATGCAGCAGACTGATGACCCGATGCAGCAGACTTTTGACCAGACACCGCATTCTCACAAGCAACTGTCAATTCAACCTTAGACGGCTGAGTTCCAGCTCTTAAGATCACAAGCGCAGAACCCTGATAGAGCGCACGCTCGGCAGTCTTGTTCAACTGCTTCTTGCCTACGTGCAACTCATCCGAATTAATATTTCCGTTATCCACCGCCACGATATCCGCGTCACCCTTCACCGTGAAAGTCAACTTGCTGAAGGCGTTCTTATCCTTCAGATCCATCACTCTCCTGCCTTTCTTATCTACGGCATACACTCTCACGTGCATCAGATCCTGTCCGTCAGCATGCCAGGTTTCAGCATCAGGCACCAACTTCAGCGTCACAGCCTCGCCCGTAGTCTCTATCTGATGACGAGCCACAATCTTGCCATTCTTCCGAGCCACAGCCAGCAGAGTGCCAGGCGCATAAGCGATGCCGTCCCACTTGATGCGGGCACGCAACTTAGGGTCGTCACTGTTCTTCTTCACACCCAAACTCTTGCCGTTCAGGAATAGCTCCACCTCGTCACCATTGGTATAGGTATAGAGCGAAACCTTCTCGCCTGCCTCTCGGTTCCAGTTCTCAGAAAGTTTACCAGCCGAAACATTGATGCCGTTCCACTGCACATTGCCACCAGCCTTCTCGATGATGCCGATATGCACAGTAGGCTCGTCAGAGAACATACTTTTCACAAAATAAGCATCCGGTTTCGGTTGCAGAGACAGGTCGAAAACGCCCTGATTCCAGCCCTTAACAGGCCATCCCATACTCTCGCCCAGATAGTCGATGGCACCCCAGTAAGCCAACCCGAGTACCTTGTCACGATCCATCTCATAGAAGTTAGGACCCATCGCAGCCGTGCTCGCCTCACTCTGATAGAACGTCTTTTCCGGATAGCGCTTCATGTCGCCAGGGAAGTACATATACCTATAATTATAGGAATTCACCTCGGTTGCCACAGCCAGATCAGCTGGAATGGAATCGGTATCCAGATTGCGATAGCGCGGATGCATGGCCACGGTAGTGAGACGGGTGTCGTCGTAGCGATGGAGCAGTTGCTTCTGCAGTTCATAAGCCGTCACACCCCAGTCGTTGAAAGGCAGATTGGAATACTGCTGCAGTTCATTACCCAAACTCCAGAGCACCACAGACGGATGATTTCTATCTCGCTTCACCCATTCCGGAATATCCTTCTGCCAGAGACTCTCCCAATCTACTCTGCCACCGGCATACTGCGCCAACCACTTATCATAGAGTTCATCCACTATGAGAATACCTAATCTGTCGCAAAGTCTAAGGAAGTCTTCGCTATAGGGATTATGGGAGGTTCTCACATGATTGAATCCGAACTCTTTCATCATCTTGAGTCGCTTCTCGATGGCACGTGGATAGGCTGCTGCACCTAACGCACCGAGCGTATGATGATTGGCAAAACCCTGCAGGAGCACCTTCTTGCCATTAACGAGCAGACCATGCTGCGGATTCATCTCGATGGTTCTCACACCAAAGGGTTCTCGTATCTGGTCAGCCACCTTTCCCTCGTTATCGTAAAGCGTAACCTCGGCAGTATATAAATAAGGTGTATCGCACGACCAGAGTTTGGCATTCTCTATCTTGATAGCCGGCAATTCATACTCTCTGTCACGCCACTTGGCATTGAAATCCACATCCGTTTTCTGCTGCGCCACAACATGGCCGTCAGCATCCAAGATTCTGACTTCTACAGGAATGAAAGTTCCAGCAGCCTTCACCTTTTTCTGCTGGTTGAAGATGTTAGCCCGAATCTTCACTTCCTGATTGTTGACGGTACGGATGAAGAGCGGATGGCGAGGGAAATACAAATCCTTGTCGGTGACGATAAGGTTGACATCCCGATAAAGACCTGCACCGGTAAACCAGCGGGAGTTGTTCGGATTGCGGGTATCTGCCTTCACTGCAATCTCATTGACTTCGCCAAACTTGAGCAACTTGCTCACATCTACATCAAAGCCGAGGTAACCATAGTCAGTACCACCTATCCGCTCACCATTGAGGTAAACATCGCCCACGAGCATGATGCCCTGGAAATCGAGAAGGATGCGCTTGCCCTTCCACTCGGCCTTCGGAGTCAGTTCATAGCGATACCAGCCGATACCCATTTCCTTAAATCCACGTGGACTCAAACGGCTGCGAACGTTACTGCCTGCATCACTATTATCAGGACGTTCGCTGGCATCAGGAGCCACCCAGTCCTGTCCGATCAGGAAATCGTGAGGCAGGTTGACCACCTCATCATTAGCCTGCAAATTCTTCAGCATATTCACGTCGGAAACATCCCCACGATGGAACTGCCAACCTCTGTCGAGAGAAATCGTATCTCGGACTGATGCAGAAGCAGTGCCAGTAGATGCAGAAGCAGTGCCAGCAGAAGCATTACCAGCAGCTGAAACCAACATCAGCAGGCCAGAATAGAAAAAATATTTTGCTGTCATATATTTCATTCAAAATTATTATTTCAAATATTTAGCCAAAGGACTCTTCATCTTTTTCAATCCTTTCGCCACGCACTTTGCGTTATGACGAGCACCCTTGAGAGAGGTATGCGTATGATCTTTTATGCTCTTTTTTATTGAGTTGAGATATATGTTCTTATTATAACCTGAGACTGATATTCTACTTTACTTCTTTTTCCCTGGGGTTGCATCTTTCTGAAGAGAGAATTTTACAGGGAGGGTATATTTTACGCTCACCGGTTTACCAAGCTGTGTACCAGGAGTCCACTTAGGCATCCCCTGCACGACTCTCAAAGCCTCAGCATCAAGTTCCGGATCTATAGATCTGGCAATCTTGGCATGCGTAATGCTACCATCCTTCTGGACGATAAAGGTTACGATCACACGCCCCTGCTC
>CAMBBY010000335.1 GCA_945863825.1 uncultured Prevotella sp.
TGCTAAGGGCATCAAGATTATACTCGACATTGTGCTCAACCACACCGGTAACTTTGGTGAGGAGAATCTCTGCAAGGAGTTTGAGCGCAACACAAAGCTTCGTAACCAGGCTGAAATCGACGCTTGTATGATTCCTAACAGCGATATGCTTGGCTCCGACTATATCACAATTGTAGGTGCTCAGCAGTACCAGCGCCGTTTGGCCTTGATGAAGAATACAGATGGACAGAACCACGACATACACAACTACTGGCACCATACAGCCAACAACTGGAACTGGGACTTCCCCAGCCGTTGGATGGGTCAGATTGCTGGCGACTGTGTAGACCTTAACACTGAGAACGACGAGGTGGCACAGTATCTCGTAAAGTGCTATGGCGAGTTCATAAAGATGGGTGTCGATGGTTTCCGTATCGATACATCCGGCCATATCTCTCGCTTGACATTCAACAAGCAGTTCATTCCTCAATTTACAGCACTTGGCGAGCAGTATAAGAGCAAGCGCTTAAACCAGGCACCTTTCTTTATGTATGGTGAGGTTTGTACTCGTATGAACGATGTCACCTACAGAGGTCAGGCAAACCTCTCTTGCTACTTCTATACCTGGAAGTCGGACGAGGACTTGCTCAACAAATGGGATGGAAGCAAAAGTTACTGGGATAGCCAGGTGGTTCCTGAGGGTTCTGAGCCAGTAGGCCCACAACTGCTTTGCTTGGAGGAGACTACTTCTCCAAAGAGCAACAATGCCAAGATGCTCAATGGTGCATGGCACGAGCCTGACTATTCTCAGTCAAGCGGATTCAACGTCATTGACTTCCCAATGCACTACAGCTACAACACTGCCAAACAGGCTTTCGGATTGGCAAGCGGCGACGAGTGCTATAATGACGCTACTTACAATGTAGTATATGTAGATAGCCATGACTACAGTCCAGGTCCAAACGACACAAACCGTTTTGGTGGTACAGATGCTCAGTGGGCTGAGAACCTCTCTCTCTTGTTTACCTTCCGTGGTATTCCTTGTATCTATTATGGTTCTGAGATTGGTTTCCGTCGTGGTAAGGTAATTGATAAAGGCCCTAATGGTCCTCTCTCAAACACCGGTCGTGCCTACTTCGGTGGCTACATCACAGGTGATGTAGAAGCATCAGACTTCGGTGAATACAAGGCTTCTGGTAATGTGGCTGCCTCATTGAATCATGATTTGGCTCAGCACCTCATCCGTCTGAACAAGATTCGTCAGGCTGTTCCTGCTCTCCGTAAGGGTCAGTGGACAGACGAGGGTTGTAAGGCTAATGGTGGTATCGCCTTCAAGCGTGCTTATAAGGACAGTTATGCACTCGTAGCCCTCAATGGTGGTGCTACTTTCACAGATTGCCCAGCTGGTACTTATACAGACTTGGTAACAGGCAAGACTTACACAGGTCCTACTATCACTGTTGATGCTCCTAAAAATCAGGGTCAGGTTCGAGTTCTCGTGAAAGACTGGACTGGTGGCAAGCTCATTGATGATGGTGCTTTCATCTACGATACAACAGCCAAGTCTCTGGGCGGTCAAAAATATGATGGTAATGAAGAGGCTGGTACAACTTGGGTTGACGAGGCTCCTCTTCCGCCAGTAAGCGTTTCTCTTTCTCCAGCTGGTGGTAGTTTCCGCACCAATACGGTAACAGTTACTGCTGAACTCTCAGAAGATGCTTTGTCTGGTTGGTACCAGATAGAGGGACAGGACAAGGTAGATTTGACACCTGGTGAGGCTACCACCTTCACTATCGGTGAAGACATGGACTTCAAGCAGACCAAGACTGTGACTTGGAGTGCTACAAGCTCTGAAGGCAAGGAGAAGACAGGTAAGGTTACTTATACCAAGGTGGATCCTAACGCAACTATCACGGTAACAGTAAAGGCAGACAAGGCTCCTTACATCCACGCTTGGATAACTGGCGGCAAAAACCTGACTGGTGCATGGCCTGGTAAGGTAATGAACGGCCCGGAGGAAATCGATGGTGTTAAATACTGGTCTTACTCTTTCGATGGCGTAGAGAATTTCAATGTCATCTTAAATAATGGAAATGGTGCACAGTCTGGTGAAATCTCAGGTATTACAGGTGATATTTACTTGGAGTATGATGGTGGTACAAGTGCCAAGAAGATTGACGCTCCTGTCAATACAGCAGCCAAGGTTACTTTGAGTCCTAACGGTGGTGACTTCCAGAAGACTATCTCCGTAACAGCCACATTGAGCAACAATGCCAAGAGCGGTTGGTATAAGATTGGTGATGGCGAGCAGGTGGCTCTTACCCCTGGCAAGCCAGTTACCTTCACACTCGGTGCTGACATGATGGAAGGCAAGAGCCAGACTGTAACTTGGAGCGCAACCAATGCAGATAACGAAACCAAGACAGGTTCTGCTACCTTCAACAAGAAGAAGGAAGTAGTTATTCCTACTCCAACAGGTATCTATGCTTACTTCCTCGCTCCTGCTAACTGGAATGACATCCACGTATGGGCTTGGAATGATACAGACAACTTTACTGGTGGTAACTGGCCTGGTGTAGCATGTACCAAGATCGGTGTGAAGAAGAATGATTTGGATGTCTGGATGTGGAAGTATGATGGCGATTTGACAACTGCTCCTACCAATATCATCTTCAACAACGGCGGTGGTAAGCAGACAAAGGATTTGGTTTTCGAAAACGGTGCAGTTTATAACATTGACGGTAAGACCAATGAGTCTGTCTCAACAGGTATCAACCAGGTAGGTAGCAAGAAGGCTCCTGCTAAGTTGAAGATTTACTCTATCAACGGTCAGAAGGTAGCTGAGGTAGGTAGCATGGCAGATGCTGAGTACATCCTCGCTCCAGGTGTCTATGTTTGCGGTGGCAAGAAGTATGTCATCAAGTAAGCATTGCACACTCTCTTTAAATACTTAAGGATATACGTTCTCTCTCTGTGAGATACTAATATATCAATATTTAATTAATCAAAGTAATAAGTTTTCCGGTCGGGCTCTTTGGTAGAGCTTGACCGGTTTTTTGTTTCGTTTGTTTTCCTCCTCTGAATTGTTTTTCGTCAAATTCATCGAAATCCGCACGATTTGGAATAAAAAAGAAAAAGGTTTACTAAATTTAAAATATATTTTTATGATTTGCCCCAAACAAA
>CAMBBY010000336.1 GCA_945863825.1 uncultured Prevotella sp.
GTCACTATGAGGGCCTACGTCTGCTACCCTCTGTCTATGACTCGAAATTAATTCAACAGACCCTAATTAATTTAAACTTAGCAGTCAGAATTGACATGAAAGTATAATTCATTTTCACGATTCATACATACGGATAGCTTGAAATGCTGTTTTTCGATTTAGTTTTCCAAATTATTTCTCTTTGATGAATATTGGATTATATCTTTGCTTCTCATCATAATATCATCCATGTAGATTGTCAGGATATGAAAGGAGTGGATATTACAGGGGAATGTTCCAGTACACTCGATTATTTTACAGAGGTAAAGGATGCAAGCATTGATAACAAAGCTAACGAGGAATTGATTCGCATGATAGTGTCAGAGAATTAGGAAAAGGGAGAGTAACTGGTAGCTGGTGAAAAAAGTGGAGGATAATGATTTGAATTTATATTTGGCTAATTCGGATTTTCTTTGTAATTTAGCAGCGCAAAACGTAAAGCACGTGGAAATATGGCAAAAATAGCAAATTTTTATCCTGTAGGAATACAGACTTTCTCGAAGATTCGTGAAGCCAATTATCTCTATGTCGATAAGACTAAATACATCGTGGATTTTCGTGAGAAAAAGATGAAGTATATCTTTCTGAGTCGCCCAAGGCGATTCGGAAAATCCCTTTTTGCCTCTACTCTCCAAGCTTATTTTGAGGGAAGAAAGGAACTTTTCGAAGGATTAGCCATTGCCGATTATGAGAAGGAATGGATCAAGCATCCAGTGCTTCATTTCGACTTGAGCGGTGCCAAACACATGAGCGTGGAGCAATTGGAAAGATATTTGGCTGATATGCTTGAAGAGCAGGAAACTCGCTGGGGATACAAGACACATCAGGTGGATGCAAATCTCCGTTTGAAAGATCTGGTGAAGAAGGCATACGAGCAGACGAGCGAAAAGGTGGTGGTCATCATTGATGAATATGATGCCCCTCTGCTGGATGTAGTGCATGAGAAGGAGAATTTGCAACTGCTTCGTCGTATCATGCAGAATTTCTATAGCCCATTGAAGAAGCTCGATCCATACTTAGAGTTTACCTTTATCACAGGTATCACTAAATTCTCGCAGTTCAGCATCTTCAGCGAACTCAACAACCTCGACAATATCAGTCTGTACGACCAGTATTCGGCAATCTGTGGCATCAGCAAGACAGAACTAACCACACAGATAAAACCAGATGTAGAGGCATTGGGCGAAGCACTTGGTATGACGTATGAGGAATGCCTGGCAGAGCTGACACGATTCTACGACGGCTATCATTTCAGCAAGAATTCAGAGGATGTCTTCAATCCGTTCAGTCTGGTAAAGGCTTTGAATGCACGTGACATTGCTCCATATTGGTTTGGTTCCGGCACTCCATCCTTCCTATTGAAACTATTAGATAAATATCATGTCAATCTTTCTACATTGGAAAGTCAGGAGACGGTATTGAGTTCCTTCGACCAATCTACAGAGGAAATGACAGATGCCTTGCCATTGCTTTATCAGAGCGGCTACCTGACCATTAAGAAATATGATCCGATGTTTCAGGAATATACTTTAGGCATTCCAAACAGGGAGGTACGTAATGGTTTGCTCAATTCCTTGATTCCTCATTATGTCAACCCTCGCCGTTCCGATAATGATGCCTTCCTCTTAGGATTCTGCAAGGCGGTTTATCGCAATGATATTGAGGCGGCATTGGAACACATGCGCACCTATATGGCTACGATACCATACGGTTTGGAAAATCATAGCGAGAAGCATTATCAGACCATTTTCTATCTGATGTTCAGCTTCCTCAATATCTATATCCGTACGGAAGTGAAGAGTGCCATCGGCAGGGCTGATGCCGTGATGCACATGCCTGATACAATCTACGTCTTCGAACTGAAAGTAGATAAGAGTGCCGAGGAGGCATTGACCCAGATAGATGAAAAAGGCTATATGCTCCCTTACCATTCTGAGGGCAAGCGACTGGTAAAAATCGGCATCAGCTTTGACAGTACCCAGCGTACCATCAGTGAATGGAAAATAAAGGAAGACTAAAAAAGTAATCCGAAACAGAAGTCATATCAGCTATCTGTTTCGGATATTTTGATTACTTTTATTGATAAATTATATCGCCTTTACTTTTACATCATCCAGGAGGAGGCGGTTCTTGCCTTGCCCCTTTCCTTTCAGACCGCTATTCCAAGCTACACCTCCCACAAATAATAACTGGGTTTCCTTGGTGGCTCCCTTGATGTGGAAAGTGAATGTGGCTCCTGGCTGTATCCAAGGATTGTAGTCTTCCCCGTTTTCATTCTTGGAAGAATTTGGATAAACCGTGATATCGAATGTGGCTGCCTTATAAGTTTTCTCATTCACTGTCATATCTACCAAATCCTGACCGACGATTGTTCCAGGTCCCTCAATCATCACTCTCATGACACCATCATCCTTGGCTCCACCTTTGGAGACATAACCAATACTCTTGAATGTAACTTCCACGTCGGTAGTTCCCTCAATGGTGCTCAATTTTGGAGACAATACATCACCAGCTACATTCGTCTTGCCTAATTTCAGATACCCCAGACCTCCATATAAACAAGGATTTGAAGTGGCAAGAGTGGTCCAGCCATGTGATAATTCTTCTTCAGTCCATACGGCGATGCCTTGTTCCGGATAGTTGTAGTAGTAGTCCTCTTTACCTTCCTGCATCCAGTCGAAGCGATCGTTGAGATAGATGCCAGCATTGGCTTGGGTAATGATGGTTGAACTCGTGACGGAAGCATATTCTCCCACACCTGTACAAGTGAGGATGGCAGAGCGGGTATCATCAGTGTTCTTCTCAAGAGAGAGATAGATGCTGTCTGTACCGCAGGAATCAATCTTAATCCAGGTAGGCTGCTGGTTCATCTCGTCTTTCAGCAGAGTAGTCCATTCTATGTTATGGCTCACAGGCACCTTGAGTTGACCTCCTGTGGCAAGTACCTTATAGCCATTCTCGGCATTGGCAATTGTGACAGCTGGAATATCGGCAGCCTGGTCTATTGTGTAGGGAACGTCCTGTTTCTGACCATCTACAGTGAATATCAAACGTGCAGAGCGGGATGTGAACCTGTCTCTTATACACATCTCCGAGCCCACGAGACTAAGGCGAATCT
>CAMBBY010000337.1 GCA_945863825.1 uncultured Prevotella sp.
CGCTTTGCAAGCAAAATCCCACTAAACCCTATAGGTTGCGGATTTGAGGTTTATTTATACTATTACCTCTCAGGCTCATCCTGTATTTCAGTGGCGACATCTTGAAATGTTCCCTTACATACTTACCGAAGAACGAGGTATTGGAGAAGCCTAAGCTACCAGATATTTCCTTGATAGACTTATTCGTGGAACGCAGGTAGTAAGTGATATCCGAAAGCGTGTATTCCGTAATCCATTCAATAGCCGTCTTATTGCTATGGCGCTTGCAGACGATGGAAAGGTATTTCGGAGTAATGCACAACTGCTGGGCGAAGAACTCCACAGGTTTGTGTTTCACCTCATTCTGTTGCAGCATCACCAGGAATCTGTCGAATATATCATAAGTCGAAGAATTGTTTTTAGCTACATCAGCCACCTCGGTCGTGAAAGCATTACAAAGGGCGAGAAGTGCCGTTTTCAATAAGGTTTCCACAATTTCGCGGCGATAAGGATTCCAGGAAGAATGCTCCATGCGCTCTTCATCCAGACAGAGACGCACCAGTTCGGTAAACTTGGCATAGAACAGCATTTCCTCGCTCGTCATCCTGATGACAGAAACCTTGTCCACATACATGGCGCGATTCCACACATTAATATGTGATCGCAGGATATTCTGCATACCATGGTTGGTGACACAGAGCGCCACACAGGTGAAATCAGATGAAAACTCAATGATATCCACAACAGAATTAGGCGGACAAACGAAGATATCGTTTTTGCCCACTTCCACCGTTTTACCATTTACTTCCAGCTTCAGATTTCCTTTCTGGCAAGAAGCAACCATATTCATCTGGAGTCTCACAGGATCTGGATTGGCAAGTACCTTGATATTATCAATGATGAGAATATCCTCATCCAGATAGCTTGCACTGATCTCTGCACTCTGAGCAAACTCCCCCTGCTCAATACGTTGCTTTATGTCCTTCTGTTCTTGCTTTGCCATGAATATGTTCCTTTATTCTTCGTTCTTCACTTCTCACTTCTCATTTCTCATTTCATCAAAACGCCTCACGATACTTGTTCTCGTCCTTGTCTTCGAGCATGGACAAATAACTCTGGTATCGGCTGGCGGCAATGAAGTGATCTTCCACCGCCTTGATGACAGCACAACCCGGTTCGTGGGTATGCGTACAGTTGGAAAAACGACAGTCCTTGGAGAAATGGAAGATTTCCTTGAAATAACTGGTCAGTTCTTCTTTCTCGATATCAAACGTACCGAAGCCCTTGATGCCCGGAGTATCTATCAGATAACCACCCTCAGGCAGTTCAATCATCTCACTGAATGTGGTGGTGTGCATACCCGTATTGTGCGCATCGCTGATTTCTGCAGTACGCTGGGAAGCATGAGGAATCAGGCGGTTGATGAGCGTTGACTTCCCCACACCACTATTGCCGCTCAGGAGAGTAATTTTGTCTTTCAGGATAGGAAACAACTGTTCCACGCCCTCTCCCGTTTCAGCAGAGATCTCAACGCACTTGTAGCCCACGGTCTCATAGAGCGTACACATCATCTTCTCATAATGCAATTCCTCTTCAGAGAGGAGGTCGTGCTTATTAAACACGAGGATGACCGGCACGCTATAAGCCTCAGCACTGGCCAAGAATCTATCAATAAAAGTGGTGGAAGTCTGCGGATAGTTGACAGTGACCACCAACAAAGCCTGATCGACATTGGCGGCGAGGATATGACTCTGTTTACTGAGATTAGGCGACTTTCGGATAATATAATTACGCCTATCCTCAATAGCAGAAATAAAAGCCGTACCTTCCTGATTGGTGATAATTTCCACATGATCACCCACAGCCACAGGATTGGTACTGCGGATGCCCTTCAATCGGAAATTACCCTTGATTTTACTTTCAATAAGCTGGCCATCGTCAGTTTTGACGGTGTACCAGCTTCCTGTATTTTTGATGACTAGTCCTTTCATCTACTCACTGCAATAATGATTGTCAAAGAGTCAGTAAGACTATACGGTCATGATTTCTTTTTCCTTCGCAGCCATCAGCGCCTCAAGCTGCTTGATGTATTTATCGTGCAATTTCTGCAACTCGTTCTCAGCGTCCTTCTCCAAATCCTCAGAAAGACCGTCCTTGATAGCCTTCTTCAGTTTGTCCTTGATTTCGCTACGCACATTGCGCACCTCCACCTTAGCCTTCTCAGCAATCTTGCCACACTGCTTCACGAGTTCCTTACGGCGCTCACCAGTTGGCTGAGGAATACCCAGGCGTACGATTTCACCATTGTTTTCAGGAGTGATACCCACACCACTGTCCATAATAGCCTTTTCGATATCTTTGATGGCCTTCTTGTCCCAAGGGCGGATAGCGATGGTACGGGCATCAGGAGTGGTAATATTAGCCACCTGATTGAGCGGTACCATACTGCCATAGCTGTTGACTCTTACACCATCAAGGATAGCCACATTGGCACGTCCTGCACGAATATGAGAGAGCTCCTCTGCGAGATACATCGCTGCCATCTCCATACGCTCACCTGCTGAACTCAAAGTTTCTTTTACGTCTATCATAATTCTATATTTTATTACTTGTTATTGTTAGTTTCTATTTCTTTTCCGCCCATAGGACTTCTTTTCCGCCACAAAAATAGGCATTTCTTATCAATTAGCCAAATTATCTGCTAATTATTTTGCGCTTTCCAGGCGTTTCAGTTCCTCATCCACATAGTTGGTGAGTTCCACAAACTGCTGGATAGTGAGCTGTTCCGGGCGCTTGGTCATGATGTCTGTGGTATAGAAGTCCTCACGTGGAGTCATTCCCGGGAACATCTGTTTCAGACTGACGCGGAGCATTTTCCTGCGCTGGTTGAACACGGTCTTGACGAGACGCTTGAAGAGTTTTTCATCACACCCCAATTCCTTCACATCATTGCGGGTCATTCTGATGACGGCGCTCTTCACCTTTGGAGGCGGATTGAACACCCCCTCATCCACCGTGAAGAGATACTCCACATCATACCAAGCCTGAATCAGCACACTTAGAATGCCATAGGCCTTGTTTCCTGGTTCTGAAGCAATGCGCAAAGCCACCTCTCGCTGAATCATACCCGTACAGCATGGAATGAGTTCCTTGTAGTCTGTCTCTTATACACATCTC
>CAMBBY010000338.1 GCA_945863825.1 uncultured Prevotella sp.
CACATATTATCAATATTGCCAAACTTGAGGAGCTTACTGGTATTGACTTCTTCTGCAATCTTCCTGATGATGAGGAAAGACAGGTCGAGAACGTAAATATCACACCATCCTATTTACAAACTGTTTGGAAAATAACAAACTAAGTTCTCTGATACTTTACAACATTTCACAATACAGAAAAGTTAAGAGGATGCATCGAAACGATTCGTTTGATGCATCCTCTTAACTTTTCCTCCAACACAAGGTTTATCTTCTGCTATTAAAACGAGAAGACGTTCCCTTAATCGGACTCTGACAAGCAGCCTTACCAAATGATTTATGCTCAGTTACGTCTGCTCCACGAGTCTGAGCCTTGGCATTATTGATATCGTTCAAGCGCTTAAAATCAAAATAGATAACATCGCCCTTAACGCTTCCCGTGCCTATCATATAACCGAAGAAAGTATCATACCCCTTCTTGTCTTCATATCCCAAATGGAAACCAGCCTGAGAAGAACCATAGTCTAACACAAAGGTTGCCCCACTATTCTTGTACTTGATATAAATATCTCCATTATCCTCTATGTACCAGGAGAAATCCAAGGTCTGGCTCTTATCTCCAATGACATTTCCTTGAGAATCCAAGAGATAATCAGTCTCCACACCCTCTCCACTATAAGATTTTGAATTCTGATTATATTGGAAGAACTTCATGGTCGTATAATAAACATCTGTGCTACGCGATTCACCATCCTCATTGATATAAGAATAATCCATCTCACCGCCCCATTCTCCACAAAGTGTCTGGGCCATTGCCGTACGTTCATCACCGCCCTGGTTGTTCCCATTACCACCCTGATACCAATAATCATTATTCCAGTGCCAGTCGCCATAGTTATTGCTCCAGCCGTATGGATCGTGCCAATAACCATCATACCAAGGATCATCGTCACAACTGACAAATGTCATGGATGCTACTGTTATCGCAGCCAACATCAACAAAGATTTTATATTTTTCATATCTCGTTCCTTTCTTTTTAATCTGTTCCCTGAGGAAACAGCAAGTCTCTTTACTTATTCTTATAATTGACCACTCTTCTCAGATATTTCAGCGAATCAGAATCTGAGGAAGAAGCACGGGTATCATCGAAAGTTCCCTGATGAGGCTTTGCCCAACCATATCCCCAGGAATCATACCAATCATCACTATCATACCAGTCATAATTCCAACTGTTAGGAGAAACCGTCTTCACCAATCTGAAATCCGCGCTGCTATTTCCACATTCAACCGTTCCGTAGAAATAATCATTATCCAAAGAATAGTTATAAATCGTAGCATACGAGTTTTCCTCTATGAAGTGAATATTGATGACACCATTACTCACTGCCCACTCTATGTGATTAGCAACATAATCCCAAGGAGCATTGCTGTATCGGTCTATCCAATACCCCGTTCCGTGGTCGGAATAAGAGTTGCTTGGAACAAACGTTATCTCAGAAGTGGTAGAAGCATAATAACGATTATCATACGTCAAACCAATATCCATATAGCCTTTCCAAGTGCCATATAAAGTATCGCCAATGTCAGCGTCCTCATCGCAAGATGTGAAACTGAGGCTCATCAAAGCCACGATAGCCATCGTCAAGAGAGTCTTTAAATTTTTCATATCCATATAAGTCTTTAAATTACATTTCTTTGTTTATTTGCTGCAAAGATACGCCAAATAATCATACCAACAAAGGGTTTTTAGGAAAAAAACAGGGAGAAATCCCTATGATGTAATGGAATATCCCTAAACAATTTGGAAATTACAAGTTTTTTGTTTACCTTTGTCCAAGAAAAGCTGCACTCGGCAATTTGAAAGCAAGCTTTCATTGCGCTCGTTTGCATTTTCTTTGTCGAAAATATTAACTTAAGAATATGACCAGAAGAATCATACACATTATTATATTAGGACTATTATCAATATCCGGATATTGCGGAACACCCTATTGTGACATCAGAAAGTTCTCTATTCTGGATGGACTTGCTGCCAACAACATATCAGACTTATGTCAGGGAGCAGACAACATGATGTGGTTTGCTACCTATAACGGTCTGTCATATTATGACGGCTATACTTTCCACACCTTCCGTGACTTACCTGATAACCAAGATCTCCTCAGTACGAACCGTATTCTCAATATTTTCCCTTGCACCAACTATGACCTTTGGTGTATTACATACGACCATCGCCTCTACATATATGATACCCGTTTGTGCGACTTTGTTAACATAGAGGCTCAAATCAACGAGAAGTTCAACATCCATCTTTATGCCGATAAAGTTTACACCCTAAGTCCAAAAGCAAGTTGGATAACTACAGTTGACCACAAATACGCAATCAGAATTTCAAAAAAAGAATTTACAGACGACAATCCAAAACTCATCATGGGAGGAACCCAAAGCCTGCCAAGTGGAAATATCTGGTATATAACCGCCGACAAGAAGGGGCGTGAATGGATTCTTACAGACAAGGGTACTCACATCTATGGTACCAAATTCACCACTCCAATTCCATTTAAATGGCTCCGACAGATAGGCAACACCATTTACCTGGCTACAGCAGATGGCAGAGTTGCCGTCTTTGATGAAACCAGAAACCATATCTCCATGATTCCGATGCCGGAAGGAGTCACAAAAATCAATGAATTAAAAAATACAGGCTATCAACTCCTGATAGCCACAAATATCGGTGTAGTAGTCTATAATCCACGTACATTCAAATCTGAAGTTGTAAGTGTTCAGAACCCTAACCAGCCTGTAGCAGAAGTCAAGAAGATATACGTAGATAGCAAAGACCAGCTATGGGCATTTACTGACGGTATGGGTGTAACCATCATCAATCCGAATACATTGGAGAAGAAATGGTTGTTTGCAGACCAGGAAAATCCTGCTTTGCGTACTGTCAGCGAAAAATATTTCATCATGGAAGATGAACACAATACGCTATGGATGATACCTAACGGAGGTACATTCAGCTACTATGACAGAGCAAAAAAAGAATTAGTCCCTTATGTTTTGCAAAGCAACTCTCAAGGCAATGCAAGTATTCCAAAAATCACTAAATACGTCTGTCTCTTATACACATCTGACGCTGCCGACGATACTCCTTGTGTAG
>CAMBBY010000339.1 GCA_945863825.1 uncultured Prevotella sp.
ACTAACTATTTTCCATCCCACCAAATATTTCAAGAAAAAAGTTTCAAAAATAGCAAGATTTTAACATTTGGTTACATATCAAAGAATAATTAATGCAAGTTCACATTATAATATACATACGCGATCCTGCCTGTGCACGCTGGTATGCATACACAGGCATAAACATAATATGATTGGAAATTTGAAAAGCGAAACGTGAAAAACCCTTCACCGCCCTTCATCTCAATCTAAAAGACGCATTTATCCAAAACCCTTTCTACAAAGAGATGTTGCGGTTTTCTATCAGGTATCGTAATAGGCTTATTTTCAGACAGATAAATGCTTCTACAACGAATGAAAGTGGTTGTCTATTAAGACCAAAATGAGTCATCTATTAAGACTAAGAAAGGAAGGGGCATTACTCCATGATGCATTTTACTCATAGGATTAAAGATGCAGATTATAAAATCAGCCTCATCTTTTTCGGCTTATCCTCGAAAGAAGATTCTCTATCTCGTGTTATCCAAAGATACACAATGGGCGGTCATAATGTAAACCAAGACGTGATAGAATATAACTTCACGAAAGGCATCAAACGAGTAAGAGCCTCTCTACCACTTTTCGAAAACATCCTTTTCATTGATGGCGCTTCCGATTTTGGCGACATTGTTGCCATTCACATCGAGAAATCAGGCAAGCATCAGATAACAGATCACCCAGCCGAGTGGTTCGACAAATACTTCAAAGATGCATTCGATGCGCTTATTGACGGCGAGGAAGAATTGTTCTTTTACAAGATTCTAGCAAATCATTTTATACCCAATTCCCCTCACATTGATGATTCTGATATTTTCATCGGCAGATAACTTGTGGCGGAGCTTGGTGATGAAAACATGGAGACTGCGGGAATTGAAGAAGCTGTCATCGCCCCATAGTTTCAGGAGAATATCCTTGCTCTCTACCACATTGTTCTTGCTCTCCACAAGCATGCGAAGGATTTCGGATTCACGATGTGACAGTTCTGTATCCTTACCATCCAACTGCAGAATCTGACTGGCAACATTCAGGCGATAACGACCGATGGAGAGCCATTGACCAGCAGCATCCGGATTATCAGGAGAAACATTCCCCCCTTTCTGTTCTTCAGAAGAAATATTTCCTGCAGAAGTCCGATGACAAAGCGACTTGATACGGACAATGAGCTCCTGGATGGCAAACGGCTTCTTCAGATAATCATTGCCACCCAATTCAAATCCCTCTACCACATCATTCACCGCCGAACGAGCCGTGAGGAAAAGCACAGGGGTACGGGAATCCGTCTTGCGGATACGGCGCACCATCTCGAAACCATCCATTTTGGGCATCATCACATCCGCTACCAGCACATCAGGCTTCTGTTCTGCAAACATACGAAGCCCCTCTTCGCCATCATGCGCCGTGCGCATCTCGAAGTCCTGCGCCTCCAAGGTGTCGCTCAGAATCATCGCCAAGGATGCTTCGTCTTCTACCAGTAATACTTTTATCTTATTCATTGTTTCTTTTTAACCTTTTACCTTTTTACCTTTTTACCTTTAAGAAAATGCAGGGTAAAGCAGCTTCCTTTTCCCGGCTCGCTTTCTACGGAAACAGAACCGCCCATTTTATCCATCAGGCTCTTGACATAGAAAAGCCCGAGACCATAGCCCTTGACCGTATATTTATTGCCATCCGTCACCCGATAGAACTTGTCGAAAATATAAGGCAATTTATCGTGGTCAATACCGATTCCATTATCTGATACGGAAACCAGCACTTCATCCTCGGCTTTTCGGTAAGCCTTGATTTCTATCTTCACGCTATCTTCAGAATACTTGATGGCATTGTCTATGAGATTGCTCACGATGTTTGAGAAATGCATCCGGTCGGCATGAACCATCAGATTTTCCGGTTCTACAGACAACGAAACATTCACTTTTTTATCCATTCTTACTCCTGATTTCACTTTCAGCTGATGCTGGGAGATTAATGGTTCAATCACCTCCTTCACTGGAACTTCCACGATATTGAGCAGCATCGATTTCCGTCGTTCCATACTCATCGACAGAATCTGTTCCACCAATCCGCTGAGCGTCTGCAACTGCTCCTGGGCGATGGTGAGATACTTGCGCGCCTTATCAGGATGCTGGAGCATTCCGTAGTTCAGCAGGGAGTCGGTGGCAGCATAGGCTACGGCTATCGGAGTCTTCAATTCGTGCGTGATATTATTGGTAAAATCACTTTTCAGCTCATCAAGCGTCTTCTGCTTGAGCATCGTATGAATCAGGAACCAGAAGACGAAAGCCAGGATGAGCATGATGAAGAGCGATGTGGCAAGGATGCCTGCCATCTGGCTGAGCACAGTCATCGTAAGCGGCTCTAGGGTGAGGACATATTTCTCCTCATTCGCCTCCCCCTCATTACAAACCACATATTGGTATTGCTTGGCATTGGCGGAAGGCACATACCCCTTCGTCGTCACTTTCGCCAAAACCTTCTTTCCTGCAAAAAGCTGAATCTGATGCGGAAGCGGATGAATATCGTCGCCCACCAACAAACTGTCTGAAAGCATCTTAACAACCCATGCACTGTCATAGTCATTGATGTCTGGTTTGGCGATTTCATTCAATTTGCCAAACAGCGCTTGTTGCACCATAGTTGCCAGCTTGCCCGACATCATCATCATCAATTCCTGGTCCTTGTCATCTTCACTGCGCTTCTCTTGCTTGGTAAAAGTTGTTTGAACAGACTGAACGATCTTTCCTCCACGAACCTTTTTCACCTTTACCTTTTGATCTATATCATCGTCTTCATCCATAGAAAAAGCAACAGAACCCGTCAACTGTCTATGAGGTCCTTTATCATCATTGCGCAACCATTCGATTCGCTTCTTCATCTCCATAAAGTGAGCGAACTCCATTCCACCCTTGATTTTTGCTTCAACCTCCTTTTCCTGAGACTGATAAAGCCCCACGAGCCAATAGGTCTGATATGCGAAGATGCAGACCAAAGCCGTGATGACGAGCGTAACTATGTATTTAAGATGCAACTTCATTCTTTTCTTTATTAAAGATTTTTCCAGATGAATTAAATACCTTAATTCCGCAACACTTTGATTTAACTTTATTTATAAGTTCCTGAGCA
>CAMBBY010000340.1 GCA_945863825.1 uncultured Prevotella sp.
AGAATAAGATTTAATATAATAATGAGAGTCGGTTTATTTGTCCCTTGTTATGTAGATGCCTTATACCCTGAAGCTGGTGTGGCTACATACAAGTTGCTCAAACACTACGGTGTGGATGTGGACTATCCGGAGAAACAGACTTGTTGCGGTCAACCGATGGCGAATGCTGGTTTCCAAAACAAGTCAGAGAAGGTTATCGAGGCTTTTGATGATCTTTTTAGAGACTACGATTATATTGTAGCTCCTTCTGCCTCGTGTGCAGCTTATGTAAAAGTGTATTATCCTAAGATTCTGGAGGGTAAGCATGAGTGTGTATCTTCCGGTAAGATAATGGATATAGTGGAATTCCTGCATGATGTGCTGAAAGTAGATCATGTGCCGGGCAAGTTCCCTCATTCCGTGAGTGTTCACAACAGTTGCCATGGCGTCAGGGAATTGGGGTTGTCATCACCTTCAGAGAGAAATGTCCAGCCGTTCAATAAGATTATTGATTTATTGAATATGGTGGATGGAATTACCATTCATGAACCGGAACGTAAGGATGAGTGCTGTGGATTCGGTGGTATGTTTTCTATCGAAGAGCCCGCTGTTTCTACCCGTATGGGTGAGGACAAGATCAGACGCCACATGGCAACGGGAGCGGAATATGTCACCGGTCCGGATTCTTCCTGTCTGATGCACATGGCAGGCATTGCCAAGAAGGAGAAAATGCCTATTCAATTCATTCATGTTGTACAAATTTTAGCTGCAGGACTATGAGTACAGAACATTCCAAGAGAGCCGCTAAGTTTACGGCAGATGTAGAAAAGACCACCTGGCATGATGCTACCTTCTGGTCTGTAAGACAAAAGAGAGATAAGATGGCGCATGAACTTCCGGAATGGGAAGATCTTCGCGAACTGGCTTCTGAAATTAAGATGCATACGATTACCCATCTGGCAGATTATCTTGATGTTTTTTCCAAGAATCTGGAGAGTCGTGGTGTCAAGGTGCATTGGGCAAAGGATGCGCAGGAATTTAATGAGATTGTGCTCGGCATCCTGAATGATCATCATGTGAAGAAAATGGTGAAATCAAAGTCTATGCTTACCGAAGAGTGTGAGATGAATCCTTATCTGGAAAAGCATGGTATTGATGTGGTGGAAACTGATTTGGGTGAGCGTATTATCCAACTCTTAGGTCAGAAACCGAGCCATATCGTGATGCCTGCCATCCATCTCAAGCGTGAAGAAGTGGGCAAGATGTTTGAGGAGAAAGGAATCTCTAAGGAAATAGGAAATTATGACCCAACTTATCTCACTCGCTGCGCCCGCCATCATCTTCGCAACCAGTTTATAGAGGCTGGAGCAGGAATGACCGGATGTAATTTTGGAGTGGCTGAAACGGGTGATTGCGTGGTTTGTACCAATGAAGGTAATGCAGATATGACTACCTCCATGCCTAAACTTCATATTGTGGCGATGGGTATTGAGAAGTTGGTTCCTGATTACAAGTCTTTGGCGGTATTCCAGCGTCTGCTTTGCCGTTGCGGTACAGGTCAGCCTACTACGGCTTTCACTTCTCATTTCCGTCAGGCTCGTCCGGGTGCAGAAATGCATGTGGTTCTGGTGGATAATGGCAGAAGCGATATTCTTGCAGATAAAGACCATTGGCAGACTTTGAAGTGTATGCGTTGCGGTGCCTGCATGAATACTTGTCCTGTCTATCGTCGTTCCGGCGGATACAGTTATACTTATTTCATTCCTGGTCCTGTGGGTGTGAATTTGGGTATGCTGAAGAATCCTCAGAAATATGCAGATAATGTTTCTGCCTGCACCTTGTGTCTGTCGTGTGATAATGTCTGTCCTTCCAAGGTGGGTCCGGGTTCCCAGATTTATGTCTGGCGCCAGAGCCTTGACAGATTGGGCAAGGCTAATCCGATCAAGAAGGCGATGTCCAGCGGTATGGAATATCTCTTCGACCGTCCTTCACTTTATACCACAGCCTTGAAATTTGCGCCACTTGTCAATCTGATTCCAGAGTGTTGCACACATTTCAGTAATCTGAATGCTTGGGGCGTGGGCCATGCTATGCCTGAGTTTGCGAAGAAGTCGTTTCATCAATTATGGAAGGAGGGGAAAGTAAAATGAAAAAAGAAGATTTCCTGAATAAGTTGCGTAAGAATACGCATGTTCAATTCGATATGCCTTCTGTAGAAATCAAAGGCATTCAGTATGAGGATACTTTGCAGCAGTTTGTTGCCATGAGCCTGTCTGTGGGTGCTCAGGTGATGAGAGCCAGCAAGGATGACGATATGCTCAACGAGATTGTGAGAATGGCTTATCCTCAGGCGAAGGTGTTTGCCAGCAATCTGCCAGATATTCAGTTGGAAAAATTGCAGGCTTTTACTCCTGATGGGGGAACGGATGAAGTCGTTTTGCGCAATCCGGATACTGTGGCTGAGGCCAACGAACTGAATGGTACGGATGTCTGCGTAGTCCGTGGACAGTTGGGCGTAGCTGAAAATGGTTGTGTCTGGATTCCTCAGACCATGAAGGAGAAGGCAGAACTTTTCATTTCGGAATATCTGGTTATTATCCTTGATGAGAAGTCTGTGGTAAACAATATGCATGAGGCTTATGCCCGCATCGAGATGGATCCGAAATATAATTTCGGTACATTTATCAGTGGACCTAGCAAGACTGCTGATATTGAACAGGCTCTTGTTATGGGAGCGCAGGCGGCCAGAGGTGTGACAATCGTGCTTTGCTAAAAAGTCATAGGTATATAAAAAACAACTGTTAACTGTTGACTGTTGCAGTTCATTTAGCTGAATCTATATATAAAGAAAATCCCGGAAACTCAGTCAAGATGTTTCCGGGATTTGCTTATATTGTTCTTTCTACAGTTCCCATTCGTAAGTATCATAAACGATGCCTCTTCCTCCAAACCCTTCTTTCTGGTGGATGAGGTTCTCGTTGAGATAAGTACCTTGCTGCTCGGTTGATTTTCCAAAGTCAAAATAGGTAGTATTCCATTGCTTTTGATTGATTAGCTCATCAAAGAGCAGGTCGAGTGCTCCCTCTTCTTTCCCTTGAGGCGATGCTGCGATGTATTGGGTATGCGTCACTTGCGGGGTGATGTAGATGAGGCTTCCGG
>CAMBBY010000341.1 GCA_945863825.1 uncultured Prevotella sp.
TGAGGAGCATCGTAAACTGACCAAACATTCTAACAGGAATATCCTGGATTGTGCTCGTTATCTGAGTGATATCCGGAAACCAGTTTGGATTCGCCATGTACTCATCCCTGGTATTACGGATAAAGATGAGTATCTGGAGCAGTTGAGTGATTTCCTTCAGACATTGGATAATGTGGAACGCGTAGATGTCCTTCCTTATCATACCTTAGGAATCTATAAGTATGAGAAGTTAGGCATAGACTATCCGCTCAAGGATGTCAATCCACCTACTGCAGAACGAATAGAGAATGCTAAGAAGATCTTAAGCAAAAAAGTTTTTTAAAATAAAATGAGTGAGTGGCGCAACTTTTGTTGCGCCACTTTCGTCTATATGGAAAATGAGTTAAAAAAATGGGTCGTTTCAGCAACGGCTTACTTTACGAATCATATTTAAATTTTAGGAAACGATGAGAAGATTGAAAAAAGGCGGCATACTTGTTATGCTGGCAGTTCTGATGGGAACTGCAACGATATCTTGTTCCTATTCAAATGGGATCATGAGTAATGGAACGATAGACACCGGAAACCTACATTTTGTAGAGGCGGATCTGACAGAAAAGCCATTTACAAAAATAGAGGTAGAAACCATAGCAGATGTCTATTATGTACAGAATAATGGAGATCAGCAGAGTGTGCGTTTCGACTTTACTCACATCAAGGATGATAAGCTTCGGAAGCAATTTGAGGATAAAGCCGTGGCAATCTATCGCGAAGGAAAACTGAAGATTGGCTTAAAGAGCAAGATAACAGGTGTCAGCAAACTCGATTCCGGCAGTCGTATGCGAGTATATATCACGTCACCAGATTTAGTGAAGATCACCTTAGAAGGAATCGGAACCTTCCATTCAGACGCCATCAATTCAGATGTATTTGACATCGACAATGAAGGAGTAGGAAATATAGAGATTAAGAATCTCCTGGCGAATCGAGTAGGAATAGATAATGAGGGAGTAGGAAGTGTCACCGTCCTTCGTCTTCAGTCAGATGATGTGAACATCGACAATGAAGGTGTCGGCAATGTAAAAATCGGTCTTTTCAAAGGTGGCAGGTTAAAGATAGACAATGAAGGTGTCGGCAAGGTAGAAGCCCAAGTAGATTGTGAATCGATCCATGCCATGATAGAAGGCGTCGGCAATATCAAGCTATCAGGAACAACCAACAGCTTGACAAAAGAAAAAGATGGCGTCGGCCGCTATCAAATATCCGATTTAAAAATAGGAAAGTAAAATTTTCTGATGGAGAGGCAGACTTGTCTCATCCATCAGAAAATGAAGATAAAATTGAACTGTTGCTGCTTATATTATAATAGGTGTAAACCGAAAATATGATTCACCATTAAAATATAAGCATTATGGCAACAGTAAAGTGAAATTTTTTAAGAACTACAGAAAGAAAATGATAAAATCTGATACGTAATCCAACTAATTTTCGTATTTTTGTAGCGAGTTTGCACTCTTATATAAGAAGAATGCGCAACGAATGTAAAATAAAGATACATGCGCAAAGACAGTAATGTCTGATACTCATAAATGTGATTAAGATGATGCACAATAAGGATGAATTGGTCAGGCTTTCACAACCATCATGTATGGTTGTAGCTGAGGACATAAAGTAGAGCAGAATTTATGAAACCGGATGGTACGAGTTCTTTTTCTACAGCCGACGAGAAACTTGTTTCTCCAGAGGGCAACCACGTTACTGAGCAAGAAAACAAATCTGGCTCAGAGGTAAAGAAGTGTCATCAATCTGACGAAACCACATGGTCATATCTCTTTGTGCATCATAACAAAGTGAAGGGCATGGAAGCGCAGTTGACCAAAGACGGAATAACCTATTTTGTGCATAAAACTATCAGGTATTTCAAGAAAATGGGCAAGCAGAAAGTGCAGCACAAAGAGATACCAACCGTTAGCGGACTTGTCTTCTTTCAAGGTCATCCTAAAGAGATACAAGCCTATCTTGACAATTATTTCCCCTATGCTCATTTGTGCAAGAATTGCAGTACTGGCAAAGTGGCACAAATACCAGACTCACAGATGCGCCCCTTTATGCGTGTCAATGAGACAGAACCAGAGCGTATTCGTTTCCTGCTCAAACCATTCCATTACTATGCCCGCAACCGCATCCTGCTCCGTATCACCAGTGGCGAATTGGCAGGATTGGAAGGCTATGTCATCCGCATCGACCGAGACCGCCGTCTTGTAATGGATGTTGGCGGAATGAGCGTAGCCATCAGCGGTGTTCATGTCGAGCATTTCGAGGAAGTGGAGCCAGACGGCACATCAACAACAGATGCTAATCCATTCTACCAGCGTAATCTGCAAGAGCGAGAAGCTCTCATCGACCGCTACTTCCACCCTGTGAAAACAGCTAATGAGGTAGCCGTCCAAGCCGAGAACATCGACTACCTGCGAGAATATGTGTTGGCAGAACTTGCACAAAAACGCATGGACATCAACAAGGCATGGAGCACCTATATCTTTATCATCAAAGAGATAGGTTATTACTATGCCCCATTCATCGAGCAGTTCAAAGAAAACCTCGACCCCATCATGAAGATGGGAGCCAAGATTCTCCAAGAAATAGATTCTATACTCGACAGTCCAACATTGGATAAAGGCACAAGGGACAGGTATCAAAGCGAGCATGAAAAATTGATGCTGGATTATGACTATCTATTCTAATCACAATTTTCTATCCACCCGAAAAGTGCATGAGCATCCAAGCAAGGACACTCCTTCGGTGTAGTCCCAGGCAAGTCTCGATGCCCCACAATCTTCGCTTTCGGGAACAACTTGTGAAGCCTCTTCAAGACATCACCGATTCTTTCCGTCTGCTCAGGCGTACGAGTATCGCATGGTTTACCATGTTCATCCAGACCACCCTCATAGCAGATGCCGATAGAACAGCGGTTGTAAGGTCTCGCATGAGCACCCACTTCGAGTAAGAAGCGATGTTGCGTCATTGTCCCATCCCGCACAAAAAATTGGCGAGGGCTCTGATGCCCCGCCAACCTTAGAGCGCAGCGGTTAAGAGCGACTGGAGGAGCGGTTACATCCCTTGCCCTTTTGGAAAGGGCGAGGGCTTGGGAGTGGG
>CAMBBY010000342.1 GCA_945863825.1 uncultured Prevotella sp.
AAGAAAGGATGGTTTGAAAGCATCAAGGAGAGTTTCATGGCCAAGCGTCCATGTATCATCATGGCAATGACCGTTGTTACCTTTGCAGCAATTTTAGGGATTATCAGAATGATTACCAAGCAGAATTTCATCATCATGGCAAGCGATTTGCTGGTAGAATTCTCCTGGTTGGTAGGCGTGATTCTCATCTCCCTCCTACTCCGTGTAGGCAATGACCAGATCAAGAGTGCTTTCCGCATCTATTCTCCATTGATGCTGATAGGCTTCTTCGTCATTACGTTCCGTATTATCCTGATTCCAAACGATTTGGTCAACTTCATATTTCCACCTATTCTGTTGCTTTGCACTTTATGGCAGTGGAATGTCATCCAAAGACACAACAAGAAAGTACCACGTCTGGACATGATTTACACATGGATATCACTGGCAGTATTCACCGTCAGTACATTCTGTTCGTGGATTGGTTTTACCCTGCTTGCCGTACAGATCATCATCTGGTGGATGATGCAGCTTACCTGTATTCTGAGTATCACCTGTATCAAAGACTGGCTGGGGGTATATGCAGAGCGCAAGAATTTAAAGCACAAACCTATTACAGACAAGTGGTTCTTCCGCTTTATCAATAAGGTGGCTTTACCTGTAGCCGGTATATTCTCATTTATTATTGCCATCTACTGGGCGGCAGCGGTATTCAACATGAGCGACACTACCTGGATGATTTTCAACAAGCATTATATCGACAGTGAGAATTTCTCGGCATCTCTATACAGTTTAAGTCTTGTAGCATGCCTCTACTTCCTGTTCAACTATCTGAATATCACAACCACCGATATCATGCGCCATCATTTCGAGAAGTCAGATCCGACGTCTGCAGCTTCCAAGATTATGATGTTCAAGAATGTGCTGCAGGTAGTGGTCTGGGGCATCTGGCTGATGATAGCTCTCACGATATTCCACGTAGGCAAATCCTGGTTATTGGCCATCTTCGCAGGTTTATCAACGGGTCTGGGTTTTGCATCGAAAGACATCTTGGAGAACATCTACTATGGCGTTTCCCTCATGATGGGTCGCGTGAAAGTTGGCGACTACATCATTTGTGAAGGAACCCGTGGACGCGTAAGCAGTATCAGCTATACTTCCACGATGCTGGAGGCTACAGACGGCTCCGTCATAGCATTCCAGAACTCTCAACTCTTTGCCAAGAACTACAAAAATATGACCCGAAATCATGGTTATGAGTTGGACATATTAGAAGTAGGTGTGGCATACGGTACCAACGTAAAAGAAGTTAAGAAAATACTCATTGAGGCACTCAACAAACTCGATTGCATCTATCATGAAAAAGGTGTACGCATCGTTTTGAAGAGTTTTGATGACAACTGTATCACGCTTAAGATATTGGTATGGGTCAACGTACTCACACAGTATACAGACGATGGTATCATCATGGAATGCATTTACGATACGCTCAACGAGCACAATATTGAGATTCCTTTCCCACAACGTGAAATAACAATCAAGAACGTAACGACAGAGGAATTAGGAGTCAAGAAACAAGAGTTAGGAGATTAAAATTAGATACTTAAAAAATAATAAGATATGGCAACAACATTTATAGCAGGTCCATGCGTCATTGAATCCATGGAGTTACTGGAAACAGTAGCCCAGGAGTTGGTACGCATCAACCAGGAGTTGGGAACAGACATCATATTTAAGTCATCATTTGACAAGGCTAACCGCACATCTATCCACTCTTTCCGTGGACCAGGCATAGAAAAAGGCTTGCAGATGCTCAGCGATATCAAGGAGAAGTACGGCTTACGTGTACTCACAGATATTCACGAGAGCTATCAAGCAGAAGCTGCAGGTGAAGTATGTGATGTACTTCAGATTCCAGCTTTCCTCTGCCGCCAGACCGATCTATTAGTGGCTGCAGCAAAGACCGGTAAAATTGTAAACATCAAGAAAGCTCAGTTCTTGAGCGGTAGAGATATGCGCTATCCTGTGGAGAAAGCACTGGATAGCGGTGCCAAGGAAGTATGGCTTACAGAACGCGGCAACTGTTTCGGATACAACAATCTGGTTGTTGATTTCCGTAACATTCCAGATATGAAGGAGATTGTACCTAATGTCATCATGGATTGTACCCATAGCGTACAACGTCCAAGTGCTGGTGACGGAAAAACCGTTGGAGACCGTAAGTTTGTACCAGCCATGGCTAAAGCAGCTAAAGCTTTCGGTGCTACAGGCTATTTCTTTGAAGTACACCCAGACCCAGACCATGGAAAAAGCGATGCTGCTAACATGTTGGAATTGGACAAGCTTGAAGCATTAATCGCCGATCTATTGGCTTAGCACATAACATTTCAGTTTAAGAATCATCAATCATGACAGAAAAGAACAACCATATAGAGGACAAAACCGTCCGTGCCTATGGTGAACAGGCACTTCGAGAAGAGGCACAGGCTATTCTTGACCAAATCCCTTTCCTGGACGAGAACTTCGAAAAAGCAGTTGACATGATGTACAACTGCCAGGGAAAAATCATCGTAACCGGTGTAGGTAAAAGTGGACATGTAGGAGCTAAAATAGCAGCTACACTTGCATCAACCGGAACACCAGCTTTCTATATCAACCCACTCGATGTGTATCATGGCGATTTGGGTGTCATGACAGATAAGGATGTGGTATTAGCTTTGAGCAATAGCGGTCAGACTGACGAATTGCTCCGATTCATTCCTATGGTACTTCACATGAACATCCCAATCATTTCCATAACTGGTAATCCGAAGTCACTGTTGGCAAAATACTCCAACTTTCATATCACAGTAAAGGTAAAGAAGGAAGCCTGCCCATTAAATCTCGCCCCAACAAGTAGCACAACAGCAGCACTTGCCATGGGTGATGCCTTGGCTATTGCGCTGATGCAGGTGCGCCATTTCCAACCTCGTGATTTTGCACAATTCCATCCAGGCGGTGAGTTAGGAAAGCGATTGCTGACAACTGCAGAGGATGTCATGCGAAGCGACGATTTGCCTATCATTCCTAAGGAAATGCATCTCGGTGAAGCTATCATCCATGTAAGTACTGTCTCTTATACACATCTGACGCTGCCGACGATACTCCTTGTGTAG
>CAMBBY010000343.1 GCA_945863825.1 uncultured Prevotella sp.
CTCCCAATATGTTGCCAGTGATTATCTTGCGCTCTACAATCTTATTATTATTTGTCGCAATCTCTGAGTCCCATACTCCTGCATTGGAACGCCATTGCTCTGATTTAAGAATCTCCATAAGTCTGTCATAGTTGCTCCATTTGTTATTGTGAACCAGGTTAATACGGATTTCTGTAAAAACAGCTGTAAGGGCGAAAATAAACTCCCCACGACTTGGCAAGAATTTATTTCTGTCTTCTTTTCCAAAACGTATGTCTCGTAGAACAGCAATAACCCTTTTAGGGCATTCTTCGCTTGCTAACTGACTGCTGATATTATTATAACCTTTTCCGATCTCTGCCACTGAAAGAACCTCTATCAATCTTTTCTTTTCAGTTGAGTACTTCTTCAGTTCTTTTTTCTCTCTGTCAAGCAAATGATTATGCTCGTTGGAGAAGGAAATTAGTTTGCTCATAATTTGTTTCGCCTTTTTATGTGCATCAACATCCTCAAAATATGTTGAAGACCATTCATCAGAAGGCGTACATGCCATTTCCAACCAACGTTCTGCCACTGTTTCATTGCCACTGTAATTCACAAGAACGGGCTTGGTACTATCATGCAGAAGGGTTCGACGTTCTAAAAACCTCTGTCGTACATCTTTGTTGCGTCGTTGGTAGTATTCCTTGATTTGTTTCTGTAGAAGATTATTGTCGCTATAAGGCTTCCCGAATGCAGATTTTGCATCTACACAAAGTTTAGAAAGACTCTCGTATGTGTATGGGAAAGTTTTCTGGCGACATTTATATGTTGTCAGATAAGAGCATCCACCAAGTTTTGTTTCTGCCTTTCCTGTTGTGAAAAGTTCTTCACGAACAAAGTCTGCTTCAAAATCACGGTACTCACGCTCCAAATCCCATTGATTGATACGCCGAAGTTCTGCTTCAAGTGTAGTGTATGCAGCCATAAGATCATCAACTATTTCCTGTTGAGCAGTAACGCTAAGCATAGCAATTCTGGCAAGTAGTTTACTTGCAGTAACACCGCCCTTCAGCCCAAGTACAAGTGCAAGCTCTTGGTGCTCACTGATGTAGTCAGTAGCCACCTCGTTACCATACTTATTGCTTATGTCTATGAAATCAGCCTGTTCCTTGTCTTGATCCTGCCATCCTGCAGTATTTGCACTCAAAGAACGCAACTTTGCTCTGAGCATCATGTTGAGTCGCTTCTCTGACGGTATGGCTGTAATAATGTATTCGTACAAAGGAGGCAAATCAATTCTCTGACCTGTTCGATTTATACGACCTCGTTTCTGAAGGTCAATGTTCACATCAAGGTCATTCTGTACTATAAGCATCTTACGCTGGCGTACTTGTTCTTCTGGAACTTCCGCAGTTGATATAGCATGAGCACTTGCACCAATAGCTCCACAGGCATTGATGAGTATCACATCCAGTTTGTTATTCTGGAAATCGTTGAAAATATGGTTGGAATGTCGTTTCTTGCGAGAAGTTATTTCTGCATGAATATAATCATCGTTTCCATCAGGTGATAGATATTCCAACTGATGCGCACGTCCAGTACACTCCTCAAACCTAATATTGATATAGGAACCATCAGGAGAGATAAATTTCTCTTCTGTTATAAGTTGACGGATTACATCGATAGGTGACATCGGTAGATGGAACACTTCTTCCTTGATGCTGTTTATGATGAATCTGTAGTAGTCACGTATCTCCTCTGCCATTGAGGTCAATGCCACCATCTCTGGATTATCAGAATCCTGTATAATGTCAAATATAGGTGTTTCTCTATCACCTAAGACGTTTGTGCTGCGTACCGTTTTATCTAATAGACGTAATAAAAGAGCAGAAATGTCACCCCGGACAGAGCCATCCTCATGGACTATGACGTGTCGAAGAATACATTCAAGAGTGTCACTCATGCCAATGACCACACTTTTCCCTTGCTTGACCTCGTCTATTGCCACCTGTGCGACCTTCTTTGCTTTCAGAGAAAGAAGAAGCACCTTGTTTATGTAAAAAAGTTGAGCTCTTGTAGGATAGCTTTTGAAATCTGATAGCAAACCTTGTAATTTAGCGAGGTTTACTAAGTCGTTGACCATTGTTGACAGTTTGACTGTCTCACGGAAAAAGAACATAACTTTATCAAAGAGTTCGCTATGCAATACAAGGTCATCGTCCAGATAGGTATATATGGGTGAAGGAATGCCATCTGCCGAATGCTCTCGACGAATCATCTGTCCTTCGGCTGCCAAACTGGTTGACACATACTCTTGCATTGGTACTCCACCACTATGTAATGCCTTCTCCAATGTATTTTCGGTTGCCAAGGCACTTAGTGACGTACGTCGCATAAAAGTTATGAGACTCTCTGGTCGTTTTGCAAAGGTAGCAGAAAGAAAGACGCATTGCGTTTGAGTAGTCTCAGTAAGAATCTGATTGATACCTTGTGTGATTACTGATACCTTTCCAGCACTGACACTACTGCTACGATGTGCTTCATCAAAAATGAATAAAACCCTGTGCTTTTCACACAATGAATGCAGGAAGTTCAGGCGTGTCGCATCCCTTTTTGCATCTTTGAGTTGAGAATAGGTAATCATGAGATAGTCAAAAGCTTCGGATGGTATATCTCCAACCTCGAACAATCCCTGAAGGACATTCTTCTTTGGAGCCTTAAATACAACTTCGTATTGCTTTTGATAGAGTTGCATAAGTTCTGCTTCAAATTTCGCATCCTCTTCTTCTTCACTCATGGGTGACCAAATCTCATCAGGAACCTCTTTTCCCTTCTCTTCAATGATATGGTCAAAGTCAACCACAGACGCACCTGCATTTACCACTAATGGACGTGCATCTTTTATACCAAGTGCCTTGCAGTCTCTGTACATATCACTGAACAAAGTGTATCGGTCTGTGAAGAACACAGGAAGATAGCCGGAAAGGAGCCCATATCTAATCATTGCTGCGGCTTGTCTGCCTTTACCGATACCAGTCTGATCGCCTATAATGACCGATTGCGCTCTTTTTTCAATGTTGTACATTGCTAATGCCACGCCATCAACTTGTTCTGCAGCCAAAGCACTGTCTCTTATACACATCTCCGAGCCCACGAGACTAAGGCGAATC
>CAMBBY010000344.1 GCA_945863825.1 uncultured Prevotella sp.
TGTATCCTAAGATACTTTGCAATATAGCTTCATGTGCCCATGAAGCCTGTTTCATCGGTCATCGAAGCCTGTTTCATCATAGGATGAAGCCTACTTCCTGCACATCCCCAGAAAATACTTGTGTATCTCTAAACTTTCGTTCAATTCAGGATGGAAGGCGGTAACCAGCTGGTTACCCTGACGGGCAGCTACAATCTTGCCATCTACCTCGGCAAGAACCTCGGCATTACCCCACACCTCTTTAATATATGGAGCACGGATGAAAGTCATAGGGATATTGCCCTCAATGCCCTTCATCGGAGCCTCGATGTAGAAACTGCCCAACTGGCGACCATAGGCATTTCTCAAAGCCGTGATATCCATGGAAGCAATGCGATGACTTGGCTCACCCTCTATCTTCTTGGCAAGAAGAATCAAACCAGCACAAGTACCATAAACAGGTAAGCCTGCTGCAATGGCCTCCTTCACAGGTTCCATCAATCCGAGTTCATTCAAGAGTTTTGCCTGGGTAGTACTCTCGCCACCAGGAATAATCAAGCCATCCTTGGGCTGATCCCAATCCTTCAACTGGCGCACCTCAAAACTATCCACACCCAACTGAGCCAACTTCTGTCTATGCTCAGCAAAAGCACCTTGTAAAGCTAATACTGCTATTCTCATATTTTTCCTAATACAAAAGCCCCTTCTTTTCAGGAGGGGCCTTCCAATTAAAATATCATCATCTATTACTTACCTCTTTCAGCCATGAGGAGCGCAATCTCCTGCTCGTTGATACCAACCATCGCCTCACCGAGATCCTCACTCAACTCAGCCAACATCTTAGGGTCGTTATAATTGGTAACTGCCTTCACGATAGCCTGAGCACGCTTAGCAGGGTTACCGCTCTTGAAGATACCAGAGCCTACGAATACACCCTCAGCACCAAGCTGCATCATCAGGGCAGCATCAGCTGGAGTTGCCACACCACCTGCTGCAAAGTTAACTACTGGCAACTTACCATTCTCGTGAACATACTTCACCAGGTCGTAAGGAGCCTGCAACTGCTTGGCAGCCTCGTAGAGTTCATCCTCGCTCATAGAAACCAAACGGCGGATTTCGCTCTGCATCATACGCATGTGGGTAACTGCCTGAACCACATCACCAGTTCCTGGCTCACCCTTGGTACGAATCATAGTAGCACCTTCAGCGATACGGCGGAGTGCCTCGCCCAAGTTCTTGGCACCACAAACGAATGGTACATCAAACTGAGTCTTGTCAATATGATAAACATTATCTGCTGGAGAGAGCACCTCGCTCTCGTCGATATAGTCGATTTCGATAGCCTGAAGAATCTGAGCCTCAGCGAAGTGACCGATGCGGCACTTAGCCATTACAGGGATAGAAACAGCCTCCTGAATACCCTTGATCATCTTAGGATCGCTCATACGAGAAACACCACCTGCTGCACGAATATCAGCTGGAATACGCTCCAAAGCCATTACTGCACATGCACCTGCTGCCTCTGCGATTCTTGCCTGTTCTGGAGTTGTTACGTCCATAATCACACCACCCTTGAGCATCTGAGCCAAGTTGCGGTTCAATTCTTGTCTATTTTCTGCCATAATTTTATTTATTTTCTTAATTACGGCTACAAAGGAAACACTTTTCGATGAAACAGCAGAAAAATGTTCCAAATTCTGCAAACATTGAGTCATTTTGTATAAAGGATGATTCGCAAAAGTATAAGCCATATTCCGAAATATGCAAAGCTCTACACAGATTGAGCGGCAAAGAGCAATCTACAGGAAGCTTTCCTTTAAAACCTATATAATAGGTAAAACCTTGACCTTCTATCCGAAAACTATTAAACAATAATAATTTAAGGGTTTTATCATCTGAGCATCTTTATTTTTTCGTATCTTTGCGAAAAGTTTCGTTACGAAAAAATTCGATTATGGAAAATCCGTTTAAATTTGTCTCATTGGTTGATACCCCATACTTTACAGACAGAGTGAAAGAAGTGGACTACATCGTACAGTTTCTCAAGAGCGAGAACCACCTTGTTCTTATGTCACCACGACGTTTTGGCAAATCAAGTCTCGTAAAAAAGGCTGTTACTCAAACCCAGCGACCATACCTATGGCTCAATATGCAAGCCGTGCTCAGCAAAGAAGATTTTGCGGCAAAGCTTCTGAAGGAACTGCTCAATCAATTCAAACTGGAAAAGATGAAGCACTATCTTCGTAACTTCCGCATCATTCCTTCTATCAATATGAATCCTATGACAGACGAGCTATCGGTTTCATTCCAACCATCAACCGACAGTGGAACAACAGCAATAGAAGATGTTTTAAATACAATCCAGAAGGTATCTACACCTCAAAACAAACTGATTGTTGTCCTGGACGAGTTTCAAAGCATCCTGGAAATCGATAAAAACATGGACAAGCAGCTCCGTTCTATCATGCAGGAACAGACAGGCATCAATTACATCTTTCTGGGCAGTCAGGAATCGATGATGACTGATATCTTTGAACGGGTGAAATCGCCATTCTATCATTTTGGAATGCTGATGAGACTCAACAAGATCCCATACGAAGATTTCAAGTCATATATAGCAGAGAGATTAGGAGATGTAACAGAGCAGGCTGCTCAAATTGCAGACGAGATACTAGCCTTTACAAGTTGCCATCCATACTACACGCAACAGCTTTCATTCGCAGTTTGGAATAACCTGGTAGCTGGTAAATACGAGGATGTACTCCAACTCGCCATAGAAGACATCATAACGACTCATGATTTAGACTACGAACGTTTATGGCTGAATTTCAATAAGACAGACAAATATGTAATGGTCAGTATCTGCGAGGGCAACAATCCTGCACAAGATAGGAACCAACCTACCAGCACAATGACAAGTGCTTTATTGCGTTTAAGCAAGAAAGGCTACATCATCCGAAGTGACAGATATGAAATAGAAGACCCATTCTTCAGGAAATGGATACTCAAGAATATGATTGAGTAAGATTATATATTGAGAAATCGCCAACGAAGTCTTTCTACAGCTTCACTGGCGATTTTGCAAGAGAGATTTATCTATGTGTTAACAAAACAAACTCGCTCCAAATTGGACTTTGATTGGATATCAA
>CAMBBY010000345.1 GCA_945863825.1 uncultured Prevotella sp.
AGATTCGCCTTAGTCTCGTGGGCTCGGAGATGTGTATAAGAGACAGCTACATATACTTCTGATTACCAGTTGTCGCTGTTAAATGGATCTGAGGAACCGCCCCAACTAGGATCCGTACCCCAATTAGTGTCAGGACCAAAGATATGACCGTGATCATTACCATCTGGGTCATTAACGTTATTTGCGTTATCGACTGTCCAACTTGTGTAGTTTGCCATCAGCATATTCTCCAAGAGAACCATTTGTATTTCCGGTTTAATATATTGAGTTTTCATCATAATCATCCTTTCTTATCTTCAATAAGTTTGTCATTACTTAACAAACACTTTCTTGCCATTCACGATATAGATACCGGAAGGTAAGCCTGAAACATCGGTACTGCCGCTGCGAACGAGCTGACCATTGAGATTGAACACACCGAGTTTCGCAAACTTGGAATCGATGCTACTGTCTTCTGTAGCCATGATTCGCTCTACATCTGTGGTATAGTCAATGCCATCCAGGATAAACTTGGAAGTGGCTGTACCAGAAGTTTGGTTATATGGCTTGAACCATACGCTGAAACCACGCAAGCCACGAACTTTGTCGCCAGCATAGACCATTTTTCCTTCATGGAAGAAATAGCAACCTTTCAAATCATCTCTTCCAGAAATGATAGGATTACTTTTATCTACAGTAAAGGTTGTCTGTTCATCATTCTCCATAATTCTTCCGTAGGTTCTTGCAAACGTACCATAAGCAGCCAAAGTTCCATCTGTTACGATTTCGCTATCGCCTGGCTTGGTGGCTATATCCACTTTATTCAGGTTCAGCATCCATGTTTTTTCATCAAGTCCAGAGAGGTCATTCTTCTTGAGGCTTACATTCGGAATATCAATATGATTCTCTGCGATAGTTACCTTATGCTCACCACCTTCTGTGCCAGCACCCGTCTTATGAAGGGTTGCCGTATAGGCAGATGTTCTCTCATTTGCCAAGTCCTTTGTAGGATAGATGATATAAGGTACGTAAGCATCAAGAACTACTTCATTATTTCCCTTTTTCGCAATCTCCACCGTCTCAAACTGGATCTGATTTCGAGTAAGCTTGGTCAGTACTGCCAATCGGGCATTGGCTCCGAATGCCTGAGTGAACTGGTCTTTTTTCAAGTCAACTGGCAGCACGATGGTGTTCCATTTATTGATATTCTTATTGAAAGATTTCTTGTTGAGATGGAGAACCACATCGTCATAAGTCTCTGTACACTCAAGAAGATAGTTCAGATTATCCTTGTCTTCATCCAATATCAAGTCGCGAGAGGTGTTAGAACCTGCATAGAGAAGACGGAAATCATCAAATACAGTCCACTCACCATCTTCAGCAATCTTATCATCAACAGAACCTACACGTACACCGAAGCAGATGTTGCCGCCATCTTTTGGAACCTGCACGAGGACACTATTGAAATACTTATGGCTGCCATAGAATTCCTTACCAGCATAATCCATGTTCTGCTCGCTGATTTGCAAATTGGTCTGTTCTGTCTGAGACATGTTTGCCGTCTGCATGACTACAGTTTCGCGGAGGGAACCTTCAACTATATCTTTATAATTTGTAGTCCCTTCTTTTGGGTCTTTCAAAAGAACAGCAAATAGCTTAGCCTTATTTGTATTAGAATAAGCCTTGCATTCGATAACATAAGAACCGCCATGTTCAACGTGTACCACCTGATAGACTGCGCCACGGGTATTTTTGATATCTGCGCAAAAATATTTACCGAGATGAGTCTGGTAATCATTCATACTCTCATATTTGATTCCATTGAAAGTATATGGTTTATCAGATGTAACACTACCTGTATATTGGTTTGATCCTTGACTCGGGTCTGTTTTTGTTTTATAACGTTTCTCCAAACCAAATCGGAATGATCCGGTAGTTCCATTATAAACATCAGTCTTCCAATTATCAAGCTTACCATTATCACGGTTGAATCCAGGGCACTCTAATTTGAATGACAAATCTAATGAACTCTTAAAGCCGATAGAATTCGTTTGCAAATCATAAAGCTGCTGATAGGAGAAGATACGCCACAGAGAGCCGTCATCACTATAGTTAGGTGTATCTTTCTCCAAGAAAGCACCACAATTTTTATCCACATCACCCTGAGAAGCGGCTGCAGAGAGGTAGTATTTATCATAAGAGGTATTTTTGCTATACCCATTTTCACTACGACGATAAGTGTATATTCTGAAGGTATTTTTATCATCTCCAATAGATTCTATCGTCCAACCACGCTGAATCACGGTCTTATCTTCACTTGATTTATATTTATAGATATCGCGATCCACAAAGACACCAATACTTGTAGAGGCATAACCTTCTTTCCAGAAGTATTCCAACGAACATCCTTCCTGATTTGATGATGCAACACCCTGCTTATCAATATCCTGCTGGAAATGAATCCAGCCGTCTGTGTCTTTATAGACCCAAAGAGGCATTCCATATTCCTGAAGTGAGACATGTGTTCCCCAATAGCCTCCTACATTGAGCAGCAGACCGGTCTTTACATTATACAGGAAAAAGATTTTGTCCTTATCCGTTGGAAAAATACCATGCTTACCCTTCTGTGCATAATCCGCCATATCCTTTGCAGAAATACCAACAAGATTTTCCAAACCATCAAAAGCAGAACCATTACTTTCTTGTGCCTTGGTTCCCTTGACTGCTCCGAAAAGCAAGAATATAGCCAAGAAAACGGCAAAGATGGAGCGATGCTTAAAAGCATTAAATGATAGTAAAAACATTTTCATCTTTCAAAATTTAAAGTTCAATAAATAAGTAATTATCATATAGGCAACAAAATGTGATAGGACATCAAGTTACTGTTTTGTTAAATCATAACTGGGTACAAAAGTATGAAATTCCTCATTTTTGAAATTGCAAAATGAGAAAAAAATGTTTGTATTTATGGAAATTCACAACTGAAAAACCACACTGAGAAACTGAATCACCAGCCATACGGATGGTCGTTTTTTCCTTCAAAACGTTCAAAACAACCATCAATCGTTCAAATAACATGTAAAAACAGAAAATAAATATGTAAAATCTGTCTCTTATACACATCTGACGCTGCCGACGATACTCCTTGT
>CAMBBY010000346.1 GCA_945863825.1 uncultured Prevotella sp.
ACGTCTGCTACCCTCTGTCTATGACTCGAAATTAATTCAGCAGACCCTAATTATCAGACATCGGTTTTCAACGCCACCACCAGCAAATTTGAATACGATGATGCAGGTCGTGCCCACAGTCTCGGTCTGGAGGCAAGCATCAACTATTCTCCATGCCGCTACCTCAATCTCTTCGGCAACTGGTCGTACATCGAGGGCAAGTTCAACGACAAGGATGACAACGGAAACGCACAGCTCTATGCCGGCAACCGCTTCCGCCTTACTCCAAAGAACAGTTTCGCCATCGGTTTCGACTTGAACGTGCCAGCCGGCGAGAAGGCTTCCTTCTATCTCCGCCCTACCTATTCATGGAAGTCGAAGGTATTCTTCGAGGAGAGCAACGAGTCTGAGTTCACCCAGGATGCCTACGGATTGCTCAACTTCACCGCCGGTTATCGTTTCCAGCCAGGTAAGGTTTATTATGAAATCGGTGCCTTCGGCAAGAACGTGCTCGATGAGAAATACATCGTGGATGCAGGTAACTCAGGCCGTCAGATTGGTTTCCCAACCTACATTGGCGGTTCCCGTTCCGTGGTCGGTGTGATGTTTAAAATGGGATTCTAAGACAATAAGTGCTATAGAAAAAAGTTTCTATGATAAAAAAATAAGAACAATGAAAAGTATTTTGATTTATATGATGCTGTTGATGGGAGTGATTCTCCCATCCTCAGCCAAGGATAGAGCCCAGCAGGTGATTGCCCACAGAGGCTATTGGAAGACAGAAGGTTCTGCTCAGAACTCCATCTCCTCACTTCAGAACACCCACAGGATTGGGGTTTACGGCTCTGAGTTTGATGTTCACATCACCCGTGACGGCGAGGTGGTAGTTTTTCATGATGATGACGTAGATGGCATTAAGATAGAGAATGCCAACTATGCCGACATCAGAGACAAGCGCCTCAAGAATGGCGAGAAGATTCCTACCTTGAAGGAATATCTCGATGCAGCCAAATCATTGGGCGATATGAAACTCATACTCGAAGTAAAGGAGCACATCCAGAAGAGCGATGAAGACCGCTGCATCGATGCCACCCTGAAGATGGTAAGAGAGGCGGGACTGGAAGCAAGAACAGAGTATATTTCCTTCAGCAAGCACTCCTGCGATTATCTGGTTCTCCACGCTCCAGGTGCCAAGGTTTCCTATCTGAACGGAGACCTCGCTCCGCTCGATGCCAAAGCAGCAGGTTATACAGGCATCGACTACGAAGACAGCGTCTTCTTAGACCATCCAACCTGGATCAAGGAAGCCAAGAAACTCGGTCTAATCACCAATGTCTGGACTGTCAATAATCTGAAAGCCATCAAATATTTCTTCAAACAAGGCATCGATTACGTAACAACGAATGATCCTGAAAAAGCCAAGGCTTTATAACAGGGCTTTCACAGTCAGCAACCTTTTTCACTTTTCCAACTAGAGAAATATATTTCTCCAATTGGAAAAGTGTTTTTTTGCTTATAATCTCAATCTCAGAGTCTCAGTTGTTTCTACTTACTTCTGCTCCACCTTTACTCCCGTAATGCGGCTCTTAAAATCGCCTGCCTTCTGGAGAGGGAACACCAGCGTGCGCTGATAATGCATCTTGGCTGAGGGATTATATACGATAGGCTGAGTGGCTGTAGCATCGCCCTTCTGTAATGTAGCCAGGTCTTTCTGCTGCATCGCATAAAGGGTGAGCGGACCAAGCTCCTCGCACAATTTGTCATTTACATAAAGACAGGTCTTCTTGTTGTCGCCCGTAATCGCCAGAGTTACCTTCCTGCCCTTCTCTACCCTGTAGTTGAACTTATTAAGATAACCCTCGTGGGCAAAACCAAGCTGGCCGCTTTCAGGGTCGGCAAGATAGAAGGTGGCGTTATCTGATGAGAACAACACCGTGCCCTTTGCTTCATCGGCTCCATCAATGGTGAACTCCACCCGATAGCCATAGCCCACTTCCGGTATGGCAATCGCAGGTATGGTAATCAATCACATCATTGATTAATTGATTATCAAAATTCACGATAAAAGATAAAATTCCTTATTTCACATAGAAAAGAAATTTTAAAGTACCAAGAATGATGAAAAAGAAAATATATTTTGCAGGTTCCATTCGTGGAGGTCATGAATTTGCCGATCTCTATAGAAAGATGATTGAACACATGCAGATGAAGGACATCGTACTGACCGAACATATCGGTCAGGCTGGCCTCAACCTCAAGGAAAAAGGAAGAACCAGCGATGCAGAGATTTATAACCAGGATACAGCATGGCTCCAAGAGAGCGATATGGTCGTAGCAGAGTGTAGCAACCCTTCGCTAGGCGTGGGCTATGAACTGGCCTACGCCGAAAGTAGAGGTATTCCTTGCCACATCTTCTATGACAAGAGCAAGACTCAGCTTTCAGCCATGCTTACAGGAAACCCCTACTTCGATATTTATCCTTATCAAACAGAGGAAGAACTGTTCTCTTTACTGGATAAGGTACTATCATAGATCCTTTAAGATACCGATCATCTCCTGCCTCAAGTTTTCGGGTTTCAGCACGAATAAGCAATCCTTTTTTAGAATAACGAAACAATCCAATCATAAACCCAAGTGCTCAAACTGATGGCCCATGAGATAATCAGATAAATCAACCAGCAAAGCACGACGATGAATACTGCCGTCCAGAATGCCTTCTTGTTTACCTTGTTGATGATCTCCTTATCATCCTCGATATAGCCTGTAATCAGCTTCAAGTTTTCAACATACGAACGCTTGAAGACATCCAGCACATCACCAATATAGAAAGGTATAGCACCAATCAGCACATCCATCAGGATATTATAGATGACAGCCAATGTCAGCGGAATAGACTTAACCACGCACAGACTGTAATAGATGAATGGGAATGCAAACACGCTCGACAACGCATCACCGACACCGGCAGGAAGAACGAAACCAAGGATAGGATCCAAGAAATACTTGTCCATATACTTTGCCGTACCTACCATCAGACGTTATGATGGCATGTTCATCATCTTCTCGCGCTTTGCAGCTTTTTTATCAGCCCTCGCCTGTTCTTTGGCAAGAGCCGCCTCTCGCTTTT
>CAMBBY010000347.1 GCA_945863825.1 uncultured Prevotella sp.
CAAGGAGTATCGTCGGCAGCGTCAGATGTGTATAAGAGACAGGTATCGGTATGCCTGTTAGTGGTAAGGAGGTCTTGGTAGATGCACAATCTGCTTTGATTCTTTATGCTAAATAAGCATGAAAGTTGGCAATGATTCAAGATATCATCAAGAAAAATTCATTATAAAATATAATTTTACTAATGACCAAATCTATAAGAAAATGAGAAAAATATTTGTATCGTTAATGTTGCTTATGGGTACAATGAGCATGAATGCAGCGGTCTCTGTTGACCGCATTGAACCAACCGACTGGTATGTAGGTATGAAGGATGCTTCTCTCCAGTTGATGGTGTATGGTAAAGACGTGCGAAATGCGGATGTTGAGATTGATTATCCTGGCGTTCGCGTCGATTCTGTCGCAAAACTCGAATCTCCTAACTATCTCTTGGTTTATCTCAACTTAGAGGGTGCAAAGGCGGGAGAAATGACCTTGAAATTCAAGCAGGGTAAGTCTGTCAAGAAGGTGAAGTACCAACTGAAAGACCGTGAAATGGCTGGTGATAAGCGCATAGGCTTTAGCAATGAGGATGTACTCTATATGTTGATGCCAGACCGCTTTGCAAATGGCAATCCTAAGAATGATGCTTTCAAGACTATGAGAGACAAGACTTGCGACCGTAAGGCACCAAGTCTTCGTCATGGAGGTGATCTGGAAGGTATCCGCCAGCATTTGGATTATTTCAACCAGTTGGGTGTTACCGCATTATGGTTTACTCCAGTATTGGAGAATGATAGTCCTAATGATGGTAAGAACAGTACTTATCATGGTTATGCTACTACCAATTACTATCGTGTAGATCCTCGTTTCGGTACCAATGCTGAATACAAAAAGTTGATTGATGAGGCTCACCAGAAGGGATTGAAGGTGGTGATGGATATGATTTTCAACCATTGTGGTTTTGAGCATCCTTGGGTAGCTGATATGCCATCCAAAGACTGGTTTAATACTCCAGAGTGGTTGCTTCCTGAATACCAGACTCCTGAACATCTGAAAAAGATAGGTACTATGGATGGAGCACGCACCGTGAATGATATGTATAAGCAGACCAGCTATAAGTTGACTCCGGTTTTGGATCCGTATGCCAGCAAAGTTGACTTTGAGGAGACTGTAGATGGCTGGTTTGTGCCTTCTATGCCAGATTTGAATCAGCGCAATCCACATGTCATCAAATACCTTATACAAAACAGCGAGTGGTGGATAGAAACAGTGGGTATAGATGGTATTCGCATGGATACTTATCCATACGCAGACCGTGATGCCATGGCTTTGTGGATGAAGACGCTGGATCAGGAATATCCTAACTTTAATACCGTAGGTGAAACTTGGGTAACAGAGCCTGCTTATACGGCTGCTTGGCAGAAAGACAGCAAACTGTCAGAGAAAAACAGTTATCTGAAGACTGTCATGGACTTTGCCTTCTACGATCGTATCAATAGTGCCAAGAAGGAAGAGACGGATGATTGGTGGAATGGAATGAATCGTATCTACAATGTATTCTGCTACGATTATCTCTATCCTAATCCAAAGAGTGTGATGGCATTTGTGGAAAATCATGATACCGACCGATTCTTGGGTGAGGGAAAAGACTCATTAGCTTTGAAGCAGGCGTTGGCACTTCTTCTGACAGTCAACCGTACTCCTCAACTCTATTATGGTACTGAGGTTCTGATGAATGGTACTAAGAGTGTTACCGATGGTAATGTTCGTAAGGACTTCCCTGGTGGATGGACTGGTGATCAGCATAATGCTTTCACAGCAGAAGGAAGAACGAATGCTGAAAACCAGATGTTCAACTGGTTGAGCAATCTCTTGCATTGGCGTCAGGGAAATGAAGTGATTACTAAGGGAAAGCAGACCCAGTTCTGTCCTCAGAATGGTGTTTATGTTATTGCCCGTCAATACAAGGGTAAGAATGTGATGACCATCATCAATGGTAAGAATGAAGCCAACGAACTCAATGTGAGCCGTTATGCAGAGATTATCGGTTCTCATGACAAGGCTACGGATGTTACAAACGGTCGCTCCGTTCTTATCAACAAGAACGTGAAGCTCCGTCCTCGCCAGAGCATGATTCTTGAGTTCTAAAACGCAAGTAGCTTCGTTGCCCGATGAAAGTACTTTCAATGCCCGATGAAAGTACTTTCAATGCCTGATGAAAGTACTTTCAATTGCCAACGCAAGTATATTCCTATATGAACGTTCCTATAGTTGCAAATTTACACTTCTAGGAACGTTTTTTTTCTTGATAAAAATTCTTTCGTTTCATTTTTTCTTCGTACTTTTGCAAGCAGAAGTGTAAAAACTTAATAAAATGGATGAAGAATTTAAAAAAGGTAAAAATAAAAAAAATAAGAAAGAAAAATAATATGGATACTGGATTGTTTATTATGTATGGCTTTTTGGTGCTTTTGGCAGCAGGCATATTTATTTATGCCAAAATTGATGATCGCAAAGAACGGAAAAGGCAATAATATGAGTAATGGATTATTGGCAATGTATATTTTCCTTGCTGTGTTCGCAACAGGATTAGTTATCTATTCAAACTGGGAGGATAAGCATCAGCAACAAGAGCAATAAATGGTGATTAGATACATTCTTTCTATAATAAGCATTCTTTTCATAACCTTGAGCAGTTTTGCACAAGGCGGGCTGCCTAGTCGCTATAATGTAAGCTATCTCAATATGGCTGCTGGTATGCCGAATAACTTTGCCGATGACATCTTTCAGGATTCTTACGGCTTTGTATGGATTAGTACGCATGGTGGTGGATTGGTGCGCTACGATGGCTTCAACTTTATGAACTTCGGTTTGGGGTCTGTAGGAATCAGTCTGCGAAGCAACAGTTGCCGTAATGTCTGCGAAGATCCGTTCAAGCGCCTTTGGGTGGCTTTCGAAGAAGGTCCGCAGGTGCTCGACCTCAATACCATGCAGCCTGTTGTTCTACCTTGTGAGAACCGCCAGGTAGAGGCACAACTCAATAAAGTATTCAAGAACCTTTGCACCCGAATATATTGCTGTCTCTTATACACATCTCCGAGCCCACGAGACTAAGGCGAAT
>CAMBBY010000348.1 GCA_945863825.1 uncultured Prevotella sp.
GGTTAGAATATCATCATATTAAGAAATATAATGAAGACAATATAAGATTTGATAATTATTGAGTATTTTAAGATGTTTAGTAAAAGTTTTATTGAATATTATTGGATTTGTACCTTGAGGTACGGGATGTATATCAAAGTACAAATCCATTAATGCTTAAATAAAAAAAGAAGAGTAACAAAATCTCGTAATCTTCTATATGAATTTCTCTATTATTATTGTATAAGTAAAAGATGATAAATAGCGTTTCACAACGCCTCTTGTTTTAACTGATTTCCTGCCGTTTTACGATATTTTTCAGATAAAAAACAAAATTATTGCCTTTTTTTCTTTTATCTCAAATGTTTTTTGTAATTTTGTCGCAAAATAGATTTGTCTATTAACAAAATGTAAGAAAAGACATAACAATTAATATAAAAATGATATCACATGAGACAGAAGAAATTTATTTTGCAGGAGAGTGAACTCCCAACACAGTGGTATAATATTCAGGCAGATATGCCTAATAAGCCATTGCCTCCATTGAATCCTCAGACTCACCAGCCTCTCAATGCTGATGATCTTTCACATATATTTAATAAGGAATGTTCCAAGCAGGAATTGGATCAGGAGCATGCGTGGATAGATATTCCTGAAGACGTATTGGAAAAATATACTTTCTATCGTTCTACTCCTCTGGTTCGTGCTTATGCTTTGGAAGAGGCTTTAGGTACTCCTGCTCATATCTATTTCAAAAATGAGAGTACCAACCCTTTAGGTTCACATAAGATTAATTCTGCTCTTCCTCAGTGCTACTATTGTAAGCAAGAGGGTGATACGAATGTCACAACGGAAACGGGTGCTGGTCAGTGGGGTGCTGCTTTGTCTTATGCTGCCAAACTCTATGGATTGGAAGCGGCTGTTTATCAGGTAAAGATTACCATGCAGCAAAAACCATATCGTTCCAGTATTATGCGTACCTTTGGTGCTACAGTAGAGGGTTCTCCTTCTATGAGTACAAGAGCTGGTAAAAACATCATTACCCGTGATCCTCATCATCCAGGTTCATTAGGTACTGCCATCAGTGAGGCTGTAGAGTTGGCTACAACAACTCCTGGTTGTAAATATACTTTGGGTTCTGTGTTAAATCACGTGGCTCTTCATCAGACAGTCATTGGTCTGGAGGCAGAAAAGCAGATGGCTATGGCTGGTGAGTATCCTGATACTGTGATAGCTTGTTTTGGTGGTGGTAGTAACTTTGGTGGAATCGCCTTCCCTTTCATGCGTCATAAGATTAAGGATGGAAAGAATACTGAATTTATTGCAGCAGAACCTGAAAGCTGCCCTAAGTTGACTCGTGGTAAGTTTGAATACGACTTTGGTGATGAGGCTGGTTATACACCATTGCTTCCAATGTACACCTTGGGTCATGATTTCAAGCCTGCCAATATCCATGCTGGCGGTTTGCGTTATCATGGTGCCGGTATGATTATTTCTCAGTTGATCAAGGACGGATATATGTATGGTGTGGATATTCCTCAGTTGGAGTCATTCAAGGCTGGTATGCTCTTTGCTCGTACCGAGGGTATCATTCCTGCGCCAGAGAGTTGTCATGCTATTGCTGCTACGATTCGTGAGGCAATGAAGGCAAAGGAAGCTGGTGAGGAAAAGGTTATCCTGTTCTGTCTGTCTGGACATGGATTGATTGATATGCCTTCCTATGAGAGTTATATCAATGGTGACTTGCATGACTATGCTGTCCCTGATGAGGAAATTAAGAAATTCCTTGCTACAGTTCCTAAAGTCTAAAAAAATGATGGATAGGTATAGTCAGCATAACAAACTTGAATATTAAAGACTTGAAAGAATATAACAATAAAAAAACGAGAATGCAAATTAGCATTCTCGTTTTTTTATTGTTTATATAGCCGTGATTCTTTCAATCAATAAGATAGACCTCTGTTATTTGCTCAGCCATTCTTCAATAGCCTTGGCAATTACTTCAAAGCTGGTGGTAGGCTCAAAACGAGCTACAACCTGACCTTTTTTGTTAATCAGGAATTTAGTAAAATTCCATTTGATGTCATTACTCTCTTTGTAGTTAGGATCAGCTTCGCTGAGCATTTTGTCGAGCACAGGATAGAGAGGATGAGATTCATCCCAACCAGCAAACCCTTTGCTTTCCTTCAAGAATTTGTAAAGAGGAGCAGCGTCATCGCCATTTACCTTTATCTTTTTGAAACGAGAAAATTCTGTACCGTATGTAAGTTTACAGAATTGGTGGATGCTTTCGTCTGTTCCTGGAGCTTGTTGACCAAACTGGTTGCAAGGGAAGTCTAAGACTTCAAAACCCTGAGAGTGATAGGTCTCATATAATTTCTCCAGTTCTTCATACTGTGGAGTAAAACCACATTTTGTGGCAGTGTTGACGATGAGTAATACTTCATTAGCATACTCTTTGAGGGAAACATCCTTTCCCTTTCTGTCCTTGACAGAGAATTCGTAAACAGTTCTCATTTTTGTTTGTATCTATATTTTTTATTCTTATTTCTTCTTTTAGAGTGCAAAGATACTATTTTTCTTTTAGAAGAGTAAATTATGACTGATAATTTTTCTAAAAAAGTAATAACTTAGAAAATAAAAAGACCCAGGATTTTCACAAACCCTGGGTTTTTTGAACTTCTGTATGGATAACAACTTGTATCTTAAGAAGTTCACAAAAAATCTATCATTTAACTTTTCTAAGAACTGATGCAAAAGTATAATAAATTTCTTTTTTTATGGTGTATTTTTTGTTTTTTAGAGTATATCAAACTGTTTTTATTTGTTTTTTTCCCTATATTCACTTGGAATTATACCCATTTCTTTCTTAAACACCTTAGAAAAATATTTCGGATCACTGAAGCCTACAGCGAAAGCAATGCTGGTCAGCGTTTCATCTGTATCCCGTAACATCTCGATGGCTTTCATAATTCTGATGTGACGGACGAAATCAATAGGAGTCAATCCTACCGCATTTTTGATTTTTCCATAGAGTACACTGCGACTCATGCCCATGGCCTGTGCAATATCGTCGATCTTCATGTCTGGATCAGAAATGTTTTC
>CAMBBY010000349.1 GCA_945863825.1 uncultured Prevotella sp.
GGGGACACAAGGATTTTCAGTCCTTTGCTCTACCAACTGAGCTATGGCACCATTTTCTTTTGCGGTTGCAAAGGTACAATAAGTTTTTGAATTGAGCAAGAGAAATTCTGATAATTTCTCTTGCTTAATGTTTATTAACAAAAATCACCTTTCTGTAGCGTATGAAGTCGTATTGAAACGTTCTTCCTTATTGAATTTAGTCTTTGAGAGGGTTCCAACCCTGTGCTTTCAGTTCAAATTCCTGTCCGTCGCGGGTAATCAGGTACTTGCCGAGATTCTCTTGCGTGATGTAGCCTATCTGCTTCACACCTTCCATTTCCTCGATTTTGGCATGATCGCCTATTGGTACGGTAAAGAGAAGTTCGTAATCCTCGCCACCATTCATGGCACAGGTAGTGAGGTTCATGTTGAATTCCTCTGCCATTACTGCCGTCTGATAGTCTATTGGAATGTTTTTCTCATATACACGACATCCGCAGTGACTCTGTTCACAGATGTGCATTAGTTCGCTGCTGAGTCCGTCACTAATATCCATCATGGCTGTAGGTCGAATACCTGCTTCACGCAATTGGGCTATGATGTCACCGCGAGCTTCTGGTTGCAATTGGCGTTGCAGTAAATATTCCTTTCCAGCAAAGTCTGGTTGGAAATTGCGCATATTGGCCAACTCCTCATTGAGTGCAGAGACTTTCACCGTATCACCATTATGCTTGGCTTCAGCTATTTTCTTGCGAATATCTTCCACCTGTCCATAGTAAACGGCTTTCTCTCGCTCCAGAAGTTGCAGACCCATATAGGCACCGCCGAGGTCACCCGTTACGCAGATGAGGTCAGTCTCCTTGGCTCCACTTCTATATACGATATCTTCCTTGTTTGCCTCACCGATACAGGTGATGCTGATGGCAAGTCCGGTATAGGAAGATGTGGTGTCACCGCCTACGATGTCAACACCCCATTTGTCGCAAGCCATACGGAGTCCTTTGTAAAACTCGTCAATGTCTTCTACCTTGAAACGTTTACTCAAGGCAATACTTACAACCATTTGTCTTGGCGTTCCGTTCATGGCAAAGATATCGCTGATGTTCACCATTGCACTTTTATATCCAAGGTGCTGTAAGTCTATGTACGTTAAGTCGAAATGCACGCCTTCCATGAGCATATCGGTGGTAACCAATACTTCCTTGTCAGGATAGTGCATCACGGCACAATCATCACCTACACCATAAACGGTAGAGGCATTCTTGTTTTCGTGTCCTTTGGTGAGATGGTCGATAAGACCAAACTCACCCAATTTTGCTATGTCCAATTTCTGAAAATATTAAGTGTTAAAAAACAAGTGAAGGTGCGGGGGGCTTCACTTTTCACGCTAAGTGTTTCCTGTTCTTTAAGATCTGCGGATCATCTCACGCATAATCTCTGTCATCTTAGGTTGAGCATTATTGGCAGCAATCTGCACTTCCTCATGACTCACCTGGACAGGAACGTCAAATCCACCCAAGTCGGTTATGATGCTGATACCGAATACCTTGATGCCGCAGTGGCGGGCAACAATGACCTCAGGCACAGTACTCATGCCTACAGCATCGCCTCCCAAAATGCGGTACATGCGGTATTCTGCTGGAGTTTCGAAGGTTGGCCCCTGTACTCCTACATATACACCATGTTTCACCTCAATGCCTACTTCCTTAGCGATTCCGTCGGCAAGGTCGCGCAATCCCTTGTCATACGCTTCATGCATGTCAGGGAAGCGAGGTCCGGTAGGGAAGTTCTTACCCTGCAATGGATGCTCTGGAAAAAAATTGATGTGGTCATCAATAATCATCAGGTCGCCTACGTGGAACGCAGGATTCATACCGCCTGAAGCATTGCTGACGAAGAGGGTCTCGATGCCAAGTTCATACATGACGCGCTCTGGGAATGTCACCTCTTTCATGCTATAACCCTCATAGAAGTGGAAACGGCCTTCCATAGCCATGATGTCTTTGCCGCCCAATTTTCCGAAGATGAGCTTTCCTGCATGTCCTTCTACGGTTGATACAGGAAAATTTGGAATTTCACTATATGGGAATGAATAACTGTCAGTTATTTCTGAAGCTAATTGTCCGAGACCTGTTCCCAGAATGATAGCTGTCTTTGGACTTGTTGTCATCCTTTCTCTTAGCCAGGATGCTGTTTCTTGAATTCTTTCGTACATAGCTTATTATTTTTTCGTTAAAATTATCTTGTTGGTCAAGCATGAAGCTTACCTTGATAGGAAGTTCATACATGTTTGACTTTACTTTTTCGTATAGTCCATCTGTTTCTCTCAGTCTTACTGCATCTTTTTCTGTAGTGATGATGATGCGTGGCTCTGGCATGCTTTCGAAGGTATCGTTGATACAGTCGATATCCTTGCCTTTAAAACTGTGATGGTCGCCGAATGATAAGTTTGTGATATCCTTTGTCATTGGCTTCAGGTCATGCTCCATCTGCTTGGGGGAAGCGATTCCTGTGAGTAGCAAGACATGATAATCCTGTAGCTTGTCGAGCTCTATCTGCTTTCCCTCGAATACTCCCTTCGGTGTGTCGTAGTCGATGCTGGTGAAGTAGAGTTTCTGGAAAGGATAGAGGTCCATGGCTTTGGTCAGCACACGGAATTCCATCGGCTTCAGATCTTTTGGACACTTGGTGATGATGACGATGTCTGCTCTGTTCTTACCGCTCAAAGGTTCACGCAATCTTCCTGCCGGCAACATCTTGTCGTAGATGATCAGACGGTGATAATCTACCAGGAGGATGTTGATGCCAGGTTTTACATACCGGTGCTGGAAAGCATCATCGAGCAGGACGACATCTACGTCCTTGCTTGCCTCATCATTCTGCAGGTTCTCGATACCTCTTGCCCGTTTTGCATCTACAGCCACATATATATCAGAGAATTTCTCGTGCATCTGGAATGGCTCGTCACCTATTTCCGGCATGGTCGTACTTTCGTTGGCAAGTATATAACCATGACTTTTTCTCTTATAACCACGTGATAGCACGGCAATTTTTGCTTTGTCGTGCAACAGGCGTATCAAGTATTCCACATGGGGTGTC